>DAHWHV010000524.1 GCA_027335545.1 Clostridia bacterium | reverse complement strand
ATCGCCCGCAGCAGGGTGGACTTGCCCACGCCGTTGGGACCGACCAGGGCCGCGCGCCGACCCCGCGGCAATTGGGCCAGATCGATGTGAAAGAGGTCGCGTGCGCCGATGGCGGCGCGAAGGTGCAGGAGGCTCAACACGGGCATGCGACAACCTCCTCGGGTGCAGCCATAGCGCACGATTGGCCCGTGCGCGGTGCCGCCGCGATTTCCGAGGGTTACGCACGCATCGGTGGGGTGCGATCCTCCCTGGGGATGGATGGCGGGACGCGGCCAAAGGGTAGCACGGTGCGCCAGGACGGCGCAAGGGCCCGGGCCGTCCGGCGGGACGCGGGAGGGGGTACCGGATGCAAGACCAGCGGGGGTCCGTCAGGGGCGCCCCTCCTGCTGTGCCCGCGCCGCGGCCGCCCTCCCCCGCGCGGTAGGCTCGGGGCCCAAGGGCCAAACAGGCCCCCCGCCACGGAGACGGCGCCGCAGTCCCGCTCGCCAACCGGAAGGCGACGGGCGGGTGGCGGTTCATCTACCGGCGGATGCCGGTGTTCGATGGTCGGGGGCCGCGCCGGGATCAGGCGGGCGGCCGGCGGTTCCCCTTGCCGCGGACAGGCGGCACACGCCGAGCCTGGCACGGCGCGGGCGACCCGGCGCATCCCCGGCGGGTAGCGCGGATCCGGCCGGGCGCCCGCACGCCGCCCGTCGTCCCGGGCGGACCCCGTCCCAGGGCGCCCCGGCCAAGCGCAGGCCAACCCCTGCCGCGCCGCGGCCGCGACGAAGGTGCCCACGCCCCCTGGGTGCGGGCGCATGCTTCTTGGGGCCAGCCGCCCCCTCGCCGAGGCCTCACCCACCGCCCCTCGCCGAGGCCTCACCCACCGCCCCTCGCCGAGGCCTCACCCACCGCCCCTCGCCGAGGCCTTGCCCACCGCCCCTCGCCGAGGCCTCACCCACCGCCCCTCGCCGCGCGCACGGCCGCCTCCAGGTCGCCCGCGGGGAGGTCCGGGCCGGGGTGGGCGTGCGTATACAGAAGAAACTCCACCGTGCCCTGGCTGCCGCGCAGGGGGGAGGCGGCCACGGCCCGCGCACTCCAGCCGAGGCCGGCGCAGCCGCCCACCAAGCGCTCCAGCACGGCCAGGTAGTCCGCGTCTCCGCGGATGCGGCCCGTACGCCGCGCTGCCGGATCGTCCACCTCAAAGAGCGGCTTCACCAAGCTGATGACGTCGGCCCCGGCGGGCAGCCACCCGCCGACGATGCGCCAGGCCTCCGCCAGCGGGAGGTAAGAGAGGTCCAGCGTCACCACGCTGGGCAGCGGGTCCAGCCGGTCGGGGCCCACCTCGCCGAGGTTGGTGCGCTCCAGGTTCACCACGCGCGGGTCCTGCCGCAGCCGCCCAAGCAACTGGCCGAAGCCCGCGTCCACGGCGTAGACGCGGGCAGCGCCGTGCCGCAGCAGGCAATCCGTGAACCCGCCCGTGGAGGCGCCGCAGTCCAGCGCGACACAACCGGAGACGTCCACGGCGAAGTGGCGCAGGGCGAAGGCCAGCTTCTCCCCCCCACGGCTGGCGTAGGGCCGCTGCCCGCGTAGGCGGATCGGCACCACCGGGTCCACGGGCGTGCCGGCCTTGTCCACGCGCTGCCCGGCCACCAGCACGTCACCGGACAGGCAGAGCGCCCGCGCCTCCCGTTCCGAGGGGGCCAGTCCCTGGTCCACCAGCGCACGCCAGAGCGGGACGCGCGACACACGCACGGGAGTACGCCCCCTTTTCCTTGCGGCCGGCCGCGCCGCTCCGGTGTGTCACCGGACCCACCCCGCCGACCGGCCGAACGCCGGGCCCCCGCAAGATGGCCGTCTGTCTCCCCGGGATCCAACGGGGCGAGGCCGGCGCCGGGACCCGCTCCACGCCAGGGTACGGCCCATGCTCGGCCAGGGGGACGCGCGCCGCCGTTCCTGGATCCCCGGCGCCTTGGTAGGGCGCGGGGAGGCGGCGCGCTCCCCCCGCGACGGGCCGTGGCGCCTGGGATGTCCACCTGCGACCTGTGCGTGGCCCGAGGCGTCCAACATGCCCCTTCCCGCCGACCGCGCGCCGCGGCGGGACGCGATCTCCAGACCCGTTGGCGCGCAAGGATTCGGGCGAGCACAGGAGGTGGGGCGGCCGCCGCGCGCCCCTCGCTCCCCCCGGGGCGACCGGTCCCGGAGCGGCACGGGCCACGGCCCCCGCGGCGGGGCCCGGCGCACGGGGCTTGGCGGCGAAGCGAAGCGATCCCTCCAAGCGTGCGCCCGGGGGATCATGGCCGGCCGTGGCCGGTGGGGCGCGCGCGCATGCGGGGCCGCGCTCCCCCCAGAGCCACCGCGGCCACCCTGTGCGCAACGGGCCCACGGAGGTCGCCGAAACCGTGCGGCCGTTACGGTGGCGGGTACCGGGGGTGCCCTGGCCCACCACCGCATGGCTGCGTGCGCCATCGCTCGTGCCCCAAGGCCCCCTGGCGGAATGCCGCCAACCTGCGACCGTTGCGACTGCGGCAGGATGCCGCCGCGCGTAGCGCGAAGGTCCGACCATATCGCTCCTTGGCAGTCGGACATAGGCGGCCGCGGGCCCGTGGGCGCGGGCCGCAGGGGGGTGCGATCGGGCGAATGGCGGAGTGGTTCACGGAGTGGCAGACGGCGGACATGCGGCTGGACCTGCGTTGCGCGGCCACGTTGCACCGGCGCCGCAGCCGCTACCAGGATGTCGCGGTGGTAGAGTCGGTGCAATTCGGCCGGATGCTGGCCCTGGACGACGTCATCATGCTCACCGAGGCCGACGAGTTCGTCTACCACGAGATGCTGGTGCACCCAGCGCTCCTGGCGTGCCCGCGTCCCCGCCGCGTGCTGGTCGTGGGGGGCGGGGATGGCGGTTCCGCGCGCGAGGCCCTGCGCCACGGGACCGTTGAGGAGGTCGTGGTCGCCGAGCTTGACGCGGCGGTCGTGGAGGCCTGCCGTGCCCACCTGCCCGTGACCGCCGCGGCCTTCGACGACCCCCGGGTGCGGCTGTGCGTCGGCGACGGCGCCGCGTTCGTGGCCGCGGCCCCCGACGGCAGCTTCGACGCCGTGCTCGTTGACGCGCCGGACCCTGTGGGGCACGCGCGGTCCCTCTTCAGCCCCGCCTTCCACGCGCAGTGCGAGCGGATCCTCGCGCCGGAGGGCGTGCTCGCCGCCCAGAGTGATTCTCCCTTTATCATGCCCGCCGTCACGCGGCGCACCGTCGAGGCCTTCCGCTCCCTGTTCCCCGTGGTGCGGGTCTGCTGGGCCGTGGTGCCCACCTATGCCGGAAACCTCTGGACCTTCACCATCGGCACGGGCGCCGCCGATCCCGCCGCGCCGCCGGACGCCGGCCGGCTCGAGGATCTGGCGGCCTGCCGCTACTGGTCCCCCCGGCTGCATGCCGGGGCCTTCGTGCTCCCCGCCTTCGCCGAGCGCCTCCTGGAACCGGTGGCGCTGCCGGCGGCGCGGAGCGGCGGATAGTCCTACCCTGAGCACTTCCTGATCCTAGGATGAGCCGCTGCCGTCGGGACCACTGCATATCCGTTCATGGCGACAAGGCGCGTCTTGCCGGGGGCGTGACCGTTCCTTCA
>DAHWHV010000496.1 GCA_027335545.1 Clostridia bacterium | reverse complement strand
CCGGGGCCCGGCAGGGCGCGGACCCGCCCGGAGGCGGCAGGGCGGGCGCAGAGCTGGAGTGGAGGCGGGCGCTTGCGGCAGGCGCGACGCGGAACGGCGGACGCACGCCGGCTGCCCCCGGGGCTTTCCATCTATCTCCTGGGGGTCTTCATCGGGGCGTTGGACACGGGTGTGCTCGGCCCGGCCTTCCCCCTGATCGCCCACGGCTTCGGGGTCACGCTCCGCTCCATGGCCTGGAGCCTCACCGTCTATACGGTGGCCTACGTGGCCTCCACCGTCCTGGCCGGGGCCGTCGGCGACCGCTACGGCCGGCGGCGGGTCTTCGCCTGGGGCGTGGCCGCCTTCGGGGCGGCGAGCATCCTCGCCGCCGTCTCCGGCGCCTTCTGGGTCTTCCTGGCGGCGCGGGTCGTGCAGGGGGCCGGCGCCGGCGCCGTCTACCCCAACGCCCAGGCCGAGGGGGTGCGCCAGTTCCCGGCCGAGCGGCGCGGCACGGCGCTTGGCATCTTCGGGGCCGTCTTCGGCCTGGCCAGCATCATCGGCCCCAACGTGGGGGGCGCCCTGGCCCAGTTCCTGGGCTGGCGGTCGGTCTTCTTGGTGAATGTGCCCATCGCCGTGGTCTGCCTGCTGCTGGTGCCGCGTCTGGCGGCCTCGCCCCGCTCCACCCGGCCCATGCCCGACTGGCAGGGTGGGGCCTCCTTCGGGGCCCTCCTGGCGGCCGCCCTGCTGGCCATCGCCCTCCCCGGGCCGCGCCGGCTGGTCGCCGCCGTCGCCGCCGCCGCCCTGCTGGGGTGGTTTCTGCTGCGGCAGCGGCGGGCCCGCACCCCGTTCCTGGACGCCGGGCCGCTGCGCGGCCCCGGCGGGTTCGGTATGGTAGTGGGGGCGGCCCTGATCGGGGTCTGCATGGCGGCGGCCATCTTCGTGCCGACCCTGGCGCAGCGGGAACTCGACTTCTCCGTGCTGGCCTCGGGTGCCGCGCTCTTGCCGGCGGCGCTGGCCGGGGCGGTCCTGGCCGGGGCCGGCGGGGTCCTGGTGGACCGGGTGGGCCCGCGCGGCGTCCTGCAGGCGGGCCTGCTGGCCGGGGTGGCCGGCGGCCTGATGCTCGCCGCGCCGCACCTGGGCGTGCCGCTCTTCCTGCTGGCGATGGTGGCCTTCGGCATCTCGACGGCCTTCACCATGGGGGCGCCGCTGAACCGCATGGCCCTGGCCCTGTATCACGAGGAGCAGGCCGGCCAGGCCCTGTCGTTGGTCGCCGTCTTCCGCTCCGTGGGCCTGGCGGCCGGGCCCGTCGTCCTCACGCTCCTGGAGCACCGGGGTGGGTTCAGCGCCATGTTCGGCGGCGTCGCAGTGGCGGCGCTCCTGGGGTTCGTCCTCTTCTTCCTGGTGCCCGACGTGCGCCCCGCGCGGCGGGCGCTCGGGGTCCCGCGGGCGGAGGCGGAGTAGGGGCGGCGACGGCCGCCCCTACTCCGCTGCCCGGGCCTGGGGGTCGGGCCGTGGGCGCGATGCGCCCGGCCGCCGCGGGGCGGGAGCGCGACGCACCGGCAGGG
>DAHWHV010000495.1 GCA_027335545.1 Clostridia bacterium | reverse complement strand
AGCGGAGCGCTCCTGGGGGCTGGCCCCCCTGCTCAGAAGCGGAGCGGCAGGGAACGCAAGCCGCGGATGACGGTGTTCGTCCCCCACTGCGGCCCTGCCGCGGCGTCCAGCCGCAGAGCGGGCAGGCGCCGGCTCACCTCGGTGAAGGCGATCTGCGCCTCCAGGCGCGCCAGGGGTGCACCGAGGCAGAAGTGGATGCCGCGGCCGAAGGCCAGGTGTGGATTGCGCGTGCGGGTGAGATCCAGGCGTTCGGGGTGCGCAAAGACCTCCGGGTCTCGGTTGGCGGCCCCGATGATGGTCAGCACCCACTGGCCCGCGGCGATGCGCCGCCCGCCGAGCTCCACGTCCACGGCCGCCACGCGGCCGTCGATCTGCACGGGTGGGGAGAAGCGCAGCAACTCCTCTACCGCGCTGGGCGCCAGTTCGGGGTGTTCCCGCAAGAGGCGCCACTGCGCGGGGTGCTGCAGCAGCGTCAGCGTGCCCACCCCGATGAGATGGGTCGTCGTCTCGTGCCCCGCGGTAAGGAGCAGGCTGCACATGCGCAGCACCTCGCCGGCGCTGAGCCGGTCCCCGGCCTCCTCGGCGGCCACCAACTCGGCGATCAGGTTTCCGGGTCCACCGTGGCGCCGCTCGCGGATGAGGCGATCGAAGTAGTCCAGCAGTTCCAGGTGCGCGCGCCAGCCGTCGCGGCGCACCTCCTCGGGCTGGGTGCCGTCTAGGAGTTGCACCACGCGTCGCGACCAGCCCTGGAAGCGCTCGCGGTCAGCGGGGGGGACGCCCAGCATCTCGGCGATGACGATTGCCGGCAGGGGAAAGGCGAAGTCTTCCATTAACTCCAGCGCCGAGCCCCCGCCCGCGTCCGAGCCCGCGTCTGAAGCCGCCGCACACGTCGACCCGGAGCGCGCCGATCCCGGCCGGCCGCGCCCGCGGGCCGTGATCGCATCCAGCAGCGTGCCGGCGATCGCCTGGATGCGGGGGCGCAGGTGCTCCACCACCCGGGGGGTGAAGGCTCGGTTGACCAGAGCCCGCAACCGGGTGTGATCGGGCGGATCGGAGGCCAGCATGCTGGCGCCCAGGCGGGGCAGGTGGGCGAAGGCCGGAGGCAGCTCCGGCTCCGTGCGCGGGCCCTTGACGAAGCACTCCTCGCTGAGGACCCGCACGCAGTCGGCGTGGCGCAACGCCCACCAATCCCCGGTCGCCTCCACGAAGGGGAGGGGGTCGCGCGCACGCAGGCGCGCATAGGCGGGGTACGGGTCGGCGACGAAGCCGGGGACCCGCGGGTCGAACTCCTCGGCGGGGACGGACACGGCGGGGAGGGGTGCAGGGGGCGGGGTCTGGGGCGGCGCGTGGCGCATGGCGGCCGGTCTCCTTCCCGCAGGGGCGTATGTACGATCCCGGCACGGGCCGCAGCGCCCCAGCGGATCGCCGGTAGCCTACCACACGCACCCGGCGCGACGTGTCAGCGGGGTAGCGGCCCGGGAGGCCGCCCGCGCGCCACGCCCTGGCCGGTCCCGAGACAAGGCGGCCACCCCTTCCGACCGCAGCCCGCAATGCCACATCCAGGCCGCAAGCCAACCCCCCGCCCCCCAGGAGCCGCACCAGCGGCGGACGTCCCACGAATGTGGCGGCGACACCCCGGGACCTCCGAAACACGGCGAACCTCGCGGCTCCCGGGGCCAGGCCGCGCCGCTTGGGCGCACGACGAAGGGGCCCTCCGCGGCCTCGATCGCCTGCAGGGCCTGGGTCCGGTTGGTCACCAGCGCCAGGCCCACTCCCGGTTCTGGTGTCCGACCTGCACGCAGCGAGGCCGTCCCTTGGGGTCGCCGGTCTCCCTCGGTCTATCCGCATCGGCCCCCAGGCGGCCGTCGCCGACTCCCGCGTGGGGCGTTGCCCGCCCGTCCATGCCGTGTCGGCCCCGGCCGCGGCGCCGCCGAGCCCGCTGGGTGCGCAACTGGTTGTATGCTGGATCCCGGTGGGCCGGCGCCGTCACCGGGGCCCGCCGCGGGGAGGGGTTGCGCGATGGGGGCGGCGGCGGAGCGCTGGACGGCCCTAGTGGGGAACCGCACGCGCGGGGAAGGCCCGCGCCCTGGTGGGCGTGGAATGGGGCCGGGTCCCGGTCCCGGGATGGCCGAGCGCCTGCGTGAGGATGCGAGCCGCGACCTGACCCGCGCCCCGTTGTACCAGGCAGTGCTGGCGGCGCTCGGGCCCGAGCGCACCGTGCTCGACATCGGTGCGGGCCCCGGCCGCTACAGCCTGCCCCTGGCGCGGGCCGGGTGCCGGGTCTGGGCCGTGGAGCCCGGCGACCCGATGCGGGAGATCCTGGAGGCGGACCGAGCCCGATTGGCTCCGGAGGCGGCCGCGCGGCTGACGGTGGTCGCGGGGGCCTGGCCGGAGAGCCGCGACGCCGTTCCGCCCGTGGAGGTCGCCTTCGCCTCGCTGGTCATCCACTTCTGCCCGGACGCCCCGGCCTTTCTGCGCGCCATGTCGGCCGCCGCGTCGCGCCGCTGCCTCCTGGCCATCCGGGAACGGCAGATGAATCCGCTGGTCGAGACGCTCTGGCCGCGCTTCCACCCGGAGCGGCCCTTCCCGCGGCAACCGGTGCTCGCCGATCTGCGGGCGGTGCTCGAGGAGGTGGGCATCTCCGCCGAGGTCCAGGTGCATGAGGCCATGCGGCGCTACGGGCACTTCGCCTCTCGCGAGGAGGCGCGCTCCCAGTTGGCGGGCATGCTCGGCGTGGAAGGGCCCGACGACTTGACTCGCCTGGACGAGGCCCTGGATGGGCTGCTGACCCCCGGAGCGGACGGCGGGGTCGCCGCCGGTGAGCCCGTGCGCGAGGGCCTCCTGGAATGGACGCCCGTTCTGTCGTGGGCGTGACCGCCGCGCGGCGGAGCACCGCTCGCCTGGGGCGGAGCACCGCTCGCCTGGGGCGGAGCACCGCTCGCCTGGGGCGGAGCACCGCCCGCCTGGGGCGGAGCACCGCTCACCTGGGGCGGAGCACCGCTCACCTGGGGCGGAGCACCGCTCACCTGGGGCGAGCTTCGCTCCGCGGCTTCGCTCCGCGGCTTCGCTCCGCGGCTTCGCGCAGGGGATCGTGGGGAGGCGGGTCGCGCTGCTGGCCCTCATTACGCTGCCAGGGATCGAGAGCTTCCTGATCGGGGAATGCAAGGTCCACGGTGTCCCTGTGGGCCAGGTGGGCGACGGGTGGGTGGAGGCCGGCGGGGACCCCGCGGCCCTCCTGGACCACGCCGGGACCCTGCGGGCCGTCGTCGAGGTCCATTGGCAGGGGCCCTGGGATGCCGTGCCCTCCCGGCTCCCCAAGGCACGTCAGCTCTGGTGCGAGGGGCAGTGGATCAACGAGGGGCGCCGCGTGGCGGCGGTGTGCGACGCCGTGGTCCGCGCCACCGGGGGCCCGGAGCCGCTCCGGACGCCGTCGGGACCGCCGGGGGCTGTTTGCCTCGTCGATCGCGGCGGCCAGGTGCTGGTCGGCGCGGCCTCCGCTTGGGGGTTGGAACTCCAACGGCCCTACCGGGTTGCCTTGATGGCGCGCTCGCTGAACCCGACGATGGCGCGGGCGCTGGCCATGGCCTCCCGGGCCCGGCCGGGCGATGTCTTTCTGGATCCCTTCTGCGGTTCGGGGACGGTCCTGGCGGAGCGCGCCCTGTTGGGTGCGTGTCGCCTGCTCGGACTGGACGCCGATGCGCGGGCCGTGGACGCGGCCGGGCGCACGCTGGCGGGTTTCGTGCACGCGCGGGCTCGGCCGGGGGCAGTGGGCGGCGTGTGCGACCCGGAGGGCGGTGCGGACGTGGACCCCAGCGGCACGGTGGTCTCGGTCGGGGACGCGCGCACGATCGCCTTACCCGCCGGGGCGGTGACCGCGGTCGCGACCAATCCGCCATTCGGTCACCGCCTGGGCTCGGCCGCCGACAACGCCGAACTCTACCCCCGGGCCCTGCGGGAGATCGTCCGCGTCTTGCGGCCGCGCGGCAGGCTCGTGGTGCTCAGCGGCGATCGGCGCCACCTGCGGCAGGCCCTGCGAGCCTGCGGCGGGGCCCTGCGCCCGCGCTCGGAGACGCGGGTCTGGCTCGGGGGGTTGGAGCCGATCCTGGGGGTCTATGATCGGACCGAGGCGCCGCTGCCCTGAACGGGCGGCGTCGGAGCCGGCACTCAGGTGCCCTGCCGGGGACCGTCTCCCGCACCGACGGCGCTCTCCCCATCCGGCGGCCCACCGGGACGGCGCAGCGACGTCACCGCCCCTCCAGCCCAGTGCCGCGAAGGCAGGCGCCGACGCCGCGCCCACGCAAACGGTGAACTCTTGTCTGGCACCCCGCAGGGCGCCCCGCAAGGGCGGGGCGCCCCCCCTTCGACCGCGACCCCCGCCGACTCAGAGCCCAGGCGTCACGCTCGCCACGGGGCTGCCGTGCACGGGGAACGCCTTCGCGGCGGAGGAACTCACGGCGCTCTGCTGCTTGCCCGCCGCCTCTGCGGCGTTGACCTGCTGCTGCATCTGCTGCAGGCCCAGCGCCGCGTCGACCTTCTGCTGCTGGATCTGGGTCATCCAGTTCCCCTCGATGCCGGAGGCCTGGGACCAATCGTATTGGTAGAAGAGCTGGGGACGGGCGTATCCCTTGATGGCGGGATCCGCCCACCACTTGAGCGACTTGTTGCGCAGGGTGGGCGCGACCGTCTTGACGGTCGTCTCCCAGTAATCCCAGAGGCTCACCAGCGACGGCGTGATCAGGTTGATCTTGATCTGGAACTTCGGCCAGGCGTAATCGTAGCCGTTTCCCTTGGGAGATCCGAGGTTGAGCCACTTGAAGAGTTCCCAAGTTTCCTTGGGGTGCTTGGTGGCCGCGTTCATCATGTTGCAGTCGATCGTCATCATGCAGGCCCGCTTCCCCCCGCCCCAATAGGGGTTGGGCTGGAAGTCCCACTTCACCTTGTCCGCCAGTTCGACGGCTGCGTTGACGACGTAGGCGCTGTGGGCCATTTGAAACACGGTGCTCTCATCGAGGAGGTTCCTCACGCCGCGGGACTCTGGCCGGGTGATGCCGTTCTTGAACATGTCCTGCAGGAACGTGAAGCATGCCACGCCCCCGGGACTATCCATCGTGGCCTGATCCTGCTGCGCGTTCATCTCAGTGGCGCCCCAGCCGTAGAGCCACCAGTCCAGGTCCTCCTGGTGATAGTAGATATTGACGCCGGTCCGGTGCCCACCCTGCTTGTTCGTTCCCGTGCACTGCTGCCAGAGCTGCAGGGCCTCTTTGTAATTCCAATCCGGGCTCGGATAGCTGAGCCCGAGTTGGTCGAGCAGGTCCTGCCGGTAGATGCAGGTCATCGTGCCGTCATAGCTGGGTATGCCGTACAGCTTCCCCGCGAGGCTGTTCGCCTCGATGTGCCCGGCGGACCACCAGGTCTTGGGGATGTTGTCCGTCTTCATCAGCGTGTCCAGCTCCTGCGCGAAGCCGCTGTGGATCATCGTCGGCACGTCGCCGCAGCAGAGTTCCCAGATGTCCTCGGCCCCCGATCCCGCGATGTCGGCGGTGACCTGCGCCGACCCGTTGCCCCAAGGGAAAGCGGTGGCCCAGATGCCCTTGTAGAGGGGGTTCAGGTTGAAGTTCTCGTCGACGAACTGCTGGTAGACCCGCTGGGTCGTCCTATTCCAGTGGACGCTGCCCTGCGTGTTCGCCTGGAACTTCAGCTGGATGGTCCCGGCGACGGGCTTGGGCAACCCCGTGTTCGTCGCGGACGTGACCGTGGAGCCGGCACCCGTCGTGCCGCACGCCGCCGTGGCCACGGCACCGGCGCCGACGGCGGCGGCGCCGATGGCCCTGCGCCGCGTGAAGCGACCGAGGGGATTGAACACACCCGACACCTCCCTGGAAATCGGACCGTGGATATCGAGCCCCCCGACGCCAGAGCCGCGGCAAGCCGTGGGCACCGCACCGATGGCCGGCCGACCGGTGGCGCGCGGCCGGCGGCCAAGTGCACTTGGTTGAGCCGACCCGCATGGGGCCCTTTCGGCAAGCCGGTCCGGAGTCCTGCTACAAGGCTAACCGGGCTAGTCGCAACGCGCTCGCATCCTGGCCAGGGGGCCGTCCCCCCTCAGCATGACGGTTTCCCGCCGCGGTCCCATGCCGCGCCCTCGGCCAGGGCAGGCCCACCGCCGCGTTATTCTCGCGGAACTCCTGGGCGCGTACGCTGCCTGTCCGAACAGGACCGCCTTGGGGCGTACGGATGCCCCGCCGTGCCGCACACCCGTGGCGGCCGAGCCCAGACCCCCTGCAGCCGGTGCGCCCCAAGGGCGGGAGGTCGTTGGCGGGCAGACCTGCGGACGAGCCACCCCCGCGCTGGGGGGGCTTCTTCCCGAAGGTGCCCCGCGGGACTGACGCCACCCTGCGGGCAGGCGGCGCACGGCAGGCGCCGGATTCGGAGTATGTCGGCCCGGGATTTCGGTTGATGGCGGCCACCCGTCTGGATCGCCGGCGGCGGTGCCCCGACGACTCGGCTGCACCCCGTGGCGCTGGGGCCCGCCCTCCCGGTCCTCATGCGGGAGGACGCGGCCCCAGCAGGCCCACGAGCCGGTCGGGGCGGTTCGTGGTGATCCCGTCGACGCCCATGGCCACCATGCGACGCAGGTCGTCCTCCTCGTCCGGCGTCCAGACCCAGAGCCCGAGGCCGGCCTGGCGCGCCGCCGCCAGCAGCGCGGGCGTCGCGGCGGCGAAGTGCAGGTCGATCAGGTCCGCGCCCACCGCGCTGGCGCGGGCGACCAGCGACGCCTCGGGGCCGGAGGCGGCGTCGGACCCGAAGAGGGCACCGAGCCGGGCGGACGGTTCCGCGCCCCGCAGCTCGACCAGCAACTCCAGGCGGAAGCTGATGAAGGTGGTCCGGGACAGGAGGTCGTGGCGGCGCACCGCCTCCAGGGCTGGTGCGGTCGTGCCCGGCGCCTTGAGTTCGACGACCAGGCCGGCTCCGCGGGTGGCGATCAGGGCCACCACGTCCGCCAATTCCGGCACCGGCTCGCCGCCGCCAGCGTCCAGCGCGCGCAGCTCCTCCATCGCCAGTTCCGCCACGGCGCCGCGCCCGTTCGTGGTACGGTCCACGCGCGCGTCGTGGATGACCGCCAGACGGCCGTCGCGCGTCCGGTGCACATCGCACTCCACGGCGTCCGCGCCCAGCGCCAGCGCGTGGCGGAAGGCCGCCAGCGTGTTTCCCGGCCTCAACCCGTCGCATCCCTGGTGCCCGATCGTAGCGGGTCGGAGCATCGCTCTTCCCTCCAGGGTGTCCACTCCAAGGTGTCCGCCTGTGCCGGCGCCGGCTCGGGCTCCGCAAGGGGCCGACTCGGATCGCCCGAGGGCCCCGGTCGCCGTCGCGTCAGCCCGCCGTTCGCCGATCGGACGGGGTGGCGGGGGACGCCCGAGGGGCTCGGCCACCGCCGCTGGTCGATCGTCCGGGAGGCCGCGGCGGCCTACGGGCCCCCCCGGGTCGCGGCCCCCTCCTCCTCCGGGTCGATCCACACCTTGACGGCCAGTCCGTGCGCCAGGGAGTGCTCCTCCCGGCCGCTCTGGAAGCGCACGGTACCTCCGGTATTCTGGAGGATGCGCAGGGGGATTCCGGGGCGCAGGCGGAGGCGATCGAACGCGGCCAGCGCCTCCACGCTCTCCTCCGCGTCCTCGGCAATCCGGGCGACGCGGGCCGTGCTGTCGGGCGGCGCGGCGTCCAGCGTGCGACTGCCCGGATAGGGCGGCAGGCCCGCGGCGCCCGGGATGGGGTTGCCGTGCGGGCACACGGTGGGGCGCCCGAGGAGTTGGTAGAGCCGGTCGATGACCTCCGTCGACACGGCGTGCTCCATCCGCTGGGCCTCAGAATGCGCCTGGGCCCAATCCAGCCCCAGCCCCTCCACCAACCAACGCTCCAGGACGCGATGGCGGCGCATGCCCTGCTCCGCGAGGCGCGTCCCCGCCTCGGTCAACTGCAGGGTGCGGTCGGCGGCCACGCGCAGCCAGCCCGCCGCCTCCAAGCGACGCAGCGCCTGGGTGACGCTGGGGGCCCGCACGCCCAAGCGCTCGGCCACGCGGGCGCCGATGGCGCCGCCGGTGTGCTCCAGGATGTAAATGGCCTCCAGGTAGCGTTCCGCGGATGCGGTCAACGACCTTCCGCTCAAGCGGCGACTCCTCCTCGGGCACCCGCGGCTGCGGGAGGGGTGGAACCGCCCTCCGGGAGGGCGGGATGCGGGGTCGGTGCCGCCGTCATGCTACCACGCCCGGGCTCCGCCGGCGGCCGGTCCCTGGGGCGGTAGGGACCTGCCATGCCGCGCGCGCCGCGGTGCGCACCAGGGCTTGACAGCGTCATTAGGCGCTCCTAACATGGGGCTCAGGAATCCCGACTCCCCGTGTATGGTTTCTGCCCGAGGCCCAGGCCCGCCGCGCCGCGCCGGCCCCCGGGGCAGGCAGCGGGCTCGTGCGGCGGGACTTGGGGGAGCGGGCCCACTCCGCACCGCCGGCGCCCGGGGTTCTCGGCCCTGGGCGGGCCGCGTTTCCGAACTTGGGGGGTGCCGCAGATGAGCTTCGTGCGGCGCGTGCGTTCCGCGGCGGTGACCGCCGCGATCCGGCGCTGGACGGCGGACATGGTCCCGCAGGAACTCCGCGCCGCGGACCTCGCCCCCCGCGTCTGCTTCCGTTGCCGTGGCGCGCGGGGCGGCGCCTGCCCGTGCTGCGGCGGTAGCGGGACGACGCGCCGCTTCTGCCCGGAGGACCGCACGCTGCCGGTCCTGGTCAGCGGGCCCTGCGGGAGCGGCGAGCAATCCCTGGTCTCCGTGGCCCTAGCCGGAGGCGGCATCGGCTACGTGCATGTGCGGCGGGACGGCGCGGGCGATCCGGTGCTCTACCTGCCTCGGGGGAACCGCGGCGGCGCGGCTGGCCCCACGCCCTCCCGGCTGAAGCCGGTCGTGG
>DAHWHV010000490.1 GCA_027335545.1 Clostridia bacterium | reverse complement strand
CAGAGCCGGAGGCGGCGCCCGACTCCACGACGGCGCACCTGCTGGCCTTGCGGCGGCGCGGGCGGCGTCAGCGGTTGGGGTCCTGAGGGCCCGGGGGGCGGGGGCGCGGGCCGAGCCCCCGCGCGCCCGCCGCTGGCCGGCAACGGCCGGGGGGCAAGATATGCTTGCGCCGTGGTCGGGTCCCCGGTGCACGGAGGCCGCGGCGGCGGTCAGCTGGACCGGGAGGTAGCGCGGTTGACCCGCGCCGGCCGAGGCCCGGGCCTTGCTGGCGCGGATCGTCCGCCTCCCCGGCCACCGCTTCTGCCCCGAGACGCTCCCGCCGACCGAAGCCGCCATGCTCGGCGCCCTGGGCGTCGCCGGACACCGGCAGGTCGGGGACGCGTACCTGCTGGGGCTTTGCGGTTTGTAACGATTTGTCCAGTAGGCCCACTCTAGTCCGTCGCGGCGCCTGCGTGTTCAGGGGGGGCGGCGCGACCTCTGGCACTACAGGCGGTGGTCTGTTGGCTGACGACCTACGAGCAGCAGGTGCCCGTGCCCTACAATCCGGTGCGGGACGCGCATCCCGGAACGGCTTGCCGTGCAAGGCCTGCGTGCCGCCAACCCGCACACGGGCGATGCTACTGGCGGTCCTGTTCGCCTTGGCTCTCTGCGTCGACGCCTGCGGCACCGCCGGGCCGGCACCCGCCAGCGGGTCCTCCGCCCCAGCGGCGGCCGGGCGGTCCGCACGGAGCCCGCGGAAGGCCCGTGCAGCTCCGGCCGTCCCCCCCGGTGCACCCCTGCCGGGGAGCGGTGGGCTGCCGGACTTCGGGCACGTCTTCGTCATCGTCATGGAGAACATGGGTGCCACGCGGGCCTCGCGGTTGCCCTACGTGCGGCTGCTGCAGCGGCGCTTCGCCTCGGCGACGGACTACTTCGCGGTGGCCCACCCCAGCCTGCCGAACTACCTGGCGCTGACCAGCGGGGCCGCATGGGTCCACTCCGACTGCTGGTCCTGTTTCGTGCGCGCGCCCAACCTCGGCGGTGAGCTGTCCGCCGCCCGGATCGGCTGGGGCGCGTACATGGAGGGGCTGCCCGCGCCGTGCTGGCTTGGCCCGCTATGGCCCCCGGGCCTGTATGCGGGCAAGCACGACCCCTTTCGCTACTACCTGGACGTGCGCGGAAGCCGCGCCCTCTGCCTGCACATCCGGCCGCTCTCCGTGTTGACCCAAGCGCTGCCCGGTCCGGCCGCGGGTATCCCCCGCTTCGTCTGGGTGACGCCGAACCTCTGCCACGACGGGCACGACTGCCCCGCCAGCTTTGCGAACGCCTGGCTCTCCGCCTTCGTCCCGCGGGTCTTGGCCAGCCCCGCCTGGCGGCAGGGCGGCGTGCTGTTTATCACATGGGATGAGGCCGGCAGCGGCGCGCAGGGCTGTTGCGCCGCGGGCGGGCCGGCGGGAGGGGGCGGGGGGCGCGTCCTGACCCTGGTGATCGCCCCGGGCCTGCCCCAGGGCCTGCGCGTGGCTGTGCCATACAACCACTACGCGCTGCTGCGCACCATCGAGCAGGCGTGGGGGCTGCCCCTGCTGGGCAAGAGCGCCTCGCCAGCGGTGCGGCCGATGACGGCGTTCTGGCGGTAAATGACCGGTAAACCGCGTGTCGAACTACAGCGATGTGGCCCACGCTCGCCGCCGCGGGAATGGCCGGCCGTGGCGCACCGTTCGGCTCTTCGGGCGGGGCGCGGGCCACCCAGCGAACGCCCGACGGGCTCTCCCGGTGAGCGGGGAGGCGGTCGAGCCGCCGACGGCAGTGGGTAGCGGTATCCCCGCGCCCCGCCCCGGTCCGTGCCGACCCGCCCGGCGCGGGCCCGGCGCACCCTGAGGGTTGATCCTTCCGCCCCGGTCGCCGTCGGCGCGGGCGCGTCCGGGCGGCCCACCGCGGGTCGGTCGGGACGTGTCGCCGCCTCCCGGACTTGCGCGCCCGGCGGGCGGATTATACTCGGTGATGGCATGGATGGCCCGGGCTGGCGGAACGGCCGGGGTGGGAGGGGACAGCCGCGACCGGCTGTTCCGGTGGGCGGCGCCGGCCGCGCATCCCGGCGGAACGCCGGGTCACCGGGTGCCCCGAACCCCCACCTTCTGACGCGGGATGCGCAGGGTCCAGGGCGACCCGCGCGGGCGCGGCCGCCGCTCCGCGCCCACGCGGTGTGTGGGCGCTTTGCCGCAAGGGAGGACCCCGGTCCCGGGCTCTGCGGGTCCCCGGGCTCCGATGGTCCCTGATCACCGCTTAGAAAAGGGGGCGGCGCCTCTTACGGGCGGCACGCCGGAGCGCGGGTGGCAGCCCGCGGCGCGGCTGCCACCCCGTTGCTGCGCCGACGACTGGCCCGCGCCGGTCCCCGCGCGGTCAGGGTTGCCCGCTGCCAGGGACGGTCGGGTCCGGGCGTCCGCGGCCCCCCGGGTGGAGTTCCCGCGTCGCGTCGCGTCCCGTCCCGGCGCCGGACGGCGCCGCATGCACGGTGTGTGGGGGGATGTGGCGTCGTGCGCCGCGTGCTGCTCGTCTGCGCCGGCATCGCGGCGGTGGTGGCGGCATGGGCGGTCGCTGCGTTTGTGCAGACCGCCCACGCGGAACTGGCCACGATCCCGGCCCGCGTCCGCCGCGCGTTGCGCGCCGAGCGCAGCCCGTTCGTCCCCCTCTCACAGGTCTCGCCCTGGCTGCCCCTGGCCGCGGTGGCCGTGGAGGACCGTTCCTTCTGGACCAACCCCGGCGTCAGCCTGGAGGGCATCGCCCGCGCCGCGCTGGTCGACGTAGCCAGCGCCGCCTTTGCCCAGGGCGGGAGCACCATCACGCAAGAGTTGGTGCGCGACCAGTTGCTCGGCTATAGGAAGAGCCTGGTCCGCAAGGCGCGCGAAGCGGCCTACGCCCTCCTGCTCACGCGCATGCTCCCTAAGCGGGAGATCCTTGCCCTCTACCTGAACGAGGTGAACTACGGCAACGGGGCCTTCGGGGCGTACGCGGCGAGCGAGGCGTACTTCGGCGTGCCGCCGCGCCGCCTGACGCTGGCGCAGAGCGCGTTGCTCGCCGGTCTCCCGCAGGACCCCGCGGGGCTGGACCCCTTCCAGCACCCCGCGGCGGCGACGACCCGGCGCGCCGAGGTGCTGCGGGCCCTGGCCGCGGTGGGGGACATCTCGCGCCAGCGGGCGGCCGCCATCGCGCGGTGGCCCCTGGGGCTCTCGCCCGCGGCCGCGGGCGGGATCCCGGCCCATCCAGGCCCCAGCGGGCGTGCCTGTGGGTCCACACGGCGTGGCGGCGGGCCGACGGCATGCCCGACCCGCTGACCGCGGTCGCTCAGGTCGTTGGACCAAGGGCGGTGATCGCGGCACTGCCTGCCGCCGGGGAGGGCCCGCCGCAAGACGGGTGATCCACTCCGCCCTGCCGCGCCTAGGCTCGTGCCGGACCTGCAGCGCAGGTGGCGCGGGGCAGAGTTGTGCCCCAAGCTGTCGAGAACGGCGGGCGACCGTACGCACCGGTTGCGTTGCGCTGGGCGTTGCCGCGCGCCGCCGTACCTTCCCCGCGAGGCGCCGTCCGTCACCCCACGGCGACGGTCCCAGCCGCCTCCCCCTCTCCGCCGGTGCCGACCTGACCCCGCGGGGCGCAGGAAAGGCCGGCCGCGGGGGGAAGGCAGCGGGGAGGGGCCGTGCGGTGTGGCGCGCCGCCGGTGCGGCGTGGTGGGGCGCTTGCTGAGCGGAGACCCGGTTGGACCGTTGTGGGAACCGCCCCACCGCGGGCGGCGCTGGCCGATGCCCGCGGGCACGGCCTGGGCCCGATCACCGCTCCCGCCGCGGCCCGTCGGCCCCGCCAGGGGGGAACGGCTTGCATGAGACTCAGGCGGCCCCCAGCCGGGCACGGCGGCCGGGGACGCTGCGGCGCATCTTCGCCTACCTGCGGCCCGTCTGGCCCCTGGTCTTGGCTTCCCTGCTCCTGACGCTCGTCGGGGCCGTCGTCGGCCAACTGCCGCCGCTCGCCAACCGCTACCTGATCGATCACGTGTTGGCCCCGCGTCTCGGCCAGCGCGTGGCCAGGCCCCTGCACGTGGTGGTCATCATTGCGCTCGGCCTCTTTGCCGTCCAGTTGGTCAACGCGGGTGTGACCTTTGTGCGCAACTACTCCACGCGCATCGTGGGCCAGCGTATGGTTCTCGGCATGCGCAGCGACGTCTTCCGCAAGGTGATGTACCTCTCGCCCGACTTCTACATCCAAACGGGGATCGGGCAGATCCTCTCGCGCGTGATGAACGATACAAGCACCGTGCAGAACTTCGTCGCCACCAACATCAACCAGATGCTGACCCAGGTCTTCACCTTCGCCGTCTCG
>DAHWHV010000480.1 GCA_027335545.1 Clostridia bacterium | reverse complement strand
GGGTTCGGATGCACGGGGGGCCAAGCCGCCCGCCAGTCCGGTCGGGGGGCTCGCGGGGGTTGCGGGTTGGGGGTGGAACGCGGGGAGGATCAGGCGGTCCATGCGCCGGGAGAGCGCCAGCACCCGGGGGTCGGTGAGGGCCGCGCCGCTGGCCAGCAGCGCACCGGCGGCCGCCCGTAGGGTCAGGACTTCACGGCACCAGCGCCGGGAGGGTATCCCCGCCGCGTCGATTGGCTGCGCCAGACCCACGGGGCCAGGGTCTTGCCTGAGCCGCATCTGGGCCCCCCTCCCCGCCGCACACCGACCGGACACCCCGGCAGCATGCCCGGCGACCGCCCGGGCATGCGCGCGGACTCCCCATACGCCTCTTCGATGAATCGCGTCAGAAGTTGAGGGTCTGTGCAGCCGATGCGCGGCGGCCGGTCGATCCATGGCACCGGCCGCCGCTCCGTCCAGCCGGAACGTGGCACGTGCGGGGTGCGCGGGGCCGCCGGCGCGCCTTGACAGGCGGGCGCCGCCTGGTTAGGCTGAGCCCCTGTCAAGGGACGGGCCTTCACAGGGAGTCGGACGTTGGCCAGCGGTGGCTCGGTCCGGCTGGACCCGGGGGCGCGACGGCCGATCGGGGGAAGGGGGCCGGCTGGGTTGGGGGCGGCACCGGCGGGGGCAGAGGCCTGGCTGCTCGCCCGCGACCGCGTTGCGACCCTGCGCGAGGCGTACGGCGCCCTGCTGACGGAGCGCCAACGCGAACTCCTGGCCTGGTACTACGACCTCGACCTGTCCCTGGGGGAAATCGCGGAGCAGGTGGGGGTCAGCCGCCAAGCCGTGCACGACCTGCTGCGGCGCGCCCTGCGGGGCCTGGAGTCCTACGAGCGCCGGTTGCAGTGGGCGCAGCGGGCGGCGGCGAGGCAGGCCGCCGTGGCGGGGCTCCTGCGCGAGATCGAGCTGGCCGAGGGGGGTGGGGGCGCCGTGCGGCTGCACGCCCTGCGGCGCGCGGCGGCGCTGGCCCGGGGACTTCTGGTCCAGCCCTAGGGGCCCGGACGGCGCCAGCCGGGACAGGGGGAGGGCGGGGTTGTTCGAGAGCCTGACCCAGCGCCTGGAGTCGGTCTGGCAGAACCTGCGCGGACGGGGTCGTCTCACCGCCGAGGATGTGGACGTCGCCCTGCGCGAGGTGCGCCTAGCCCTGCTGGAGGCCGACGTGCACTTCAAGGTGGTGCGGGACTTCATCGCCCGCATCCGCGCCCGGGCGCTGGGCGAAGACGTGCTGGGGAGCCTGACCCCCTCGCAGCAGGTCGTCAAGATCGTCCACGAGGAACTTCGGGCCCTGATGGGGTCTGGGACGGCCCGGCTGGCGGCCGCGTCGCAGCCGCCGACCGTCGTTCTGCTCTGTGGGCTGCAGGGAGCGGGGAAGACGACCTTCGCCGCCAAGCTGGCCGGGTGGCTCCAGCGGCAGGGCCGCCACCCGTTGCTGTGCGCGGCGGACCTGCAGCGGCCGGCGGCCGTCGAACAGCTGCAGATCAACGGGCGGCAGGTCGGCGTCCCCGTGGTGGCCCCGGAGGCGGGCGAGCGTCCGGAGGACGTGGCCGGTCGGGCGGTGGCGCGGGCGCGCACCCTGCCGGCGGACGTGGTGATCGTCGACACGGCCGGGCGCTCGCAGGCCGACGCCGAGTTGATGGCGGAGCTGACGGCGGTGCGCGACCGCATCCACCCGCACGAGATCCTCCTGGTCCTGGACGCGATGGCCGGTCAGGACGCCGTGACGGTCGCTCGGGGGTTCTCCGAGGCGGTCGGGATCGACGGGGTGGCCCTCACCCGCCTGGATAGCGATGCCCGCGGTGGGGTGGCGCTCTCGGTGCGGGCGGTCGTCGACCGCCCGATCAAGTTCGCGGGGACGGGGGAGCGGCTGGATGCCATCGAGCCGTTTCACCCGGAGCGCATGGCCTCGCGCATCCTCGGCATGGGCGACGTGCTGACGCTGATCGAGCGCGCCGAGGCGGCCCTGGACCGGGGGCAGACGGCGGCGCTGCAGGAGCGGGTGGGCAAGCACGGCCTCACCCTGGAGGACTTCCTGGAGCAGATGCAGACGGTGCGGCGCATGGGACCCCTGGATCAAATCCTGGCCATGATCCCCGGTTTGGGCGGTAAGCTCAAGGGCGCTGGGGGCCTGCCGCAGGCGGACGAGCGCGGGCTGGCGCGGGTGGAGGCGATCATCCGCTCCATGACGCCGGAGGAGCGCCGGCGGCCCGAGATCATCAAGGACAGCCGGAGGCGGCGGATCGCCCGCGGGTCCGGGACGGCGGTGCAGGACGTCAATCGACTGCTGCGCCAGTTCGAGGAGATTCGAAGGATGATGAAGGGGGTAGCGCAGGGCCGGCTGCCGTCGGGCCTGCGCGGCATGCCGGGCCTGCCACCCGGGATGGCGGGCGTGCCGCCGGGATTGGCCGGGATGCCGCCGGGCGGGCTACCGGGGATGCCGCCGGGCGGCCCGTCCGGCGGCCCCCGGCGGGCCGCAGGCGCCGCCCACCGCCCGCGGCAGAAGAAGAAGCACCGCTGAGACAGCACGGCGGCGATGGAGGCGCGCGGGCCCCACCCCCCGCGCGCCGCCCCGCGCTGACGCCTGGGGGCGACGGGGGATCGGTCGGGGAAATGGGGCGGGGAATCGGGCGGGGAGCCACACTGGGAACCGGACTGGGAACCGGACTGGGAACCGGACAGGGAGGACTGACTCAACGTATGGTCAAGATCCGGCTGCGCCGCCAGGGCGCGACGAAGCGTCCCTTCTATCGACTGGTCGTCGCCGACTCGCAGTCCCCGCGCGACGGGCGGTTTATCGAGGAGATCGGCTACTACAACCCGACGACGGAGCCTCCGGTCCTGCACGTCGACGAGGATGCGGCCCTGCGCTGGCTGCGGCAGGGTGCCCAGCCCTCCGAGACGGCGCGGGCCCTGCTGCGGCGGGTCGGGGTTTGGACACGGTGGCGCACGGGGACCGCCGGGGATGGTGAGGCCGGCGCGGAGGTCGGGGCCGAGTCCCCGGTCCGGCGCCCGGGACGCGGCAAGGGGTAGGAGCGAGGTCCGGGGCGGGGCCGGCGCTCCCGGCGCCGCGCCGGACCCCGTCGCCCGGGGGGGCCGTCCCGCCGGGCACGCTCGGCCTGGGGGAGGAAGCGGCGTGCGGGAGATTGTGGAGTTCCTCTGCAAGAGTGTGGTCGACCAGCCCGACCAGGTTCGCGTGTCCGCCGTCGAGGGGGACAGCAGCGTGATCGTCGAGGTCCGCGTGGCCCCGGCGGACACCGGGCGTGTCATCGGCCGCAACGGGCGGATCATCTCGGCGATTCGCACCCTGGCCCGGGCGGCGGCCACCCGGCAGGGGAAGCGGGTGGTGGTCGAGGTCATCGACGCCCGCCCGGAGGGGGAGGGCGCGGCCCCCCCCGGGTGAGGGCGGCCCGGTCGAGCCGGGGCGCAGGCACGGGGGGCGACGGGTGGACGCGGGAGGGGCCGGTCGGATGACGGACGCGGAGGATTCGGGCGGGGAACTGGTCGTCGTCGGGCGGATCGGAGCCCCCCATGGTTTGCGTGGCGCGCTGCGCCTAGTGCCAGAGACGGACTTCCCGGAGCGCCTGGTGGCAGGCCGACGGGTGGCGCTGGTCGGCGACGGGGGCGCGCCCCACTGGTCGGTCCTCCGGGGGGTCCGTCAGGGGGGCGGCCGGGGCTGGCTGATCACGCTGGAGGGCGTGACGACGCGGGAGGCGGCCCAGGTGTTCTCGGGTGGGACCCTGCGCGTGTCGGCGGCCGAACTGCCGCCCCTGCCGGCGGGACGGTTCTACCACCACGAACTCGTCGGGCTGGAGGTCGTCGCGGCCGATGGCCGGCGGGTGGGCCGGGTGCGCGAGGTGCGGGCGACCGGGGCCAACGACGTGTACGTGGTGGAGCGCGACGGCGGCGGCGAGGCGTGGGTGCCGGCGATCCGGGACGCGGTGGCCGAGATCGATGTGGCGGCGCGGCGGATGGTGCTGCGCGACCTGCCGGGGATGCTGGAGCCCTGACCGGGGCCGCGCCCCGGGGTTGCGGGCGGGGACGCCGCGGCGGGTGTCCCCCGGGGCAGGGGTGGCGGAAGGACGGCCAGAGGGAAGAGGACGCTGCGCGTGCGCATCGATGTACTCACGCTCTTCCCGGGCATGTTCGCGGGGCCCTTCTCTGAGGGCATGGTGCGCAAGGCGGTGGAGGCCGGCCTCTGCGACCTGCGGCTGCATGACCTGCGGGCCTGGGCGCCTCCGCCCCACCGTGTCGTCGACGATGCGGTATTCGGCGGCGGCCCCGGGATGCTCCTGAAGCCCGAGCCCATCGTCGCGGCCTGGGAGTCGCTGTGCGCGCAGGGGGCCGGCCGGCTTGTCTACCTGAGTCCGCAGGGCAGGAGGCTGGATCAGGCCCTGGCCGGCTCCCTGGCCCGGGAGCCGGCGTTGACGCTGCTGTGTGGCCGGTACGAGGGCGTGGACGAGCGCGTCCTGGACCTGCTGCAGCCGCTGGAGGTGTCGATCGGGGACTACGTCCTCACCGGTGGGGAACTTCCGGCCATGGTGCTGATCGACGCCGTCGTGCGCCTGCTGCCGGGGGTGCTCGCCGCCGGGGCGGCGGAGGTGGACAGCTTCGCGACGGGGCTGCTGGAGGGCCCCCAGTACACGCGACCGCGCGTCTTCCGGGGGCTGGAGGTCCCCGGCGTGCTGCTTGCGGGCCACCACGGCCAGATTGCCCGTTGGCGGCGCCGGGAGGCCCTGCGCCGCACTTGGCGGCGTCGCCCGGAGTTGCTGTGGGCGCGACCCCTCGCGGCCGCCGATCGCCGGTTGCTCGCCGAGGTCCTGGAGGAGGTGGGGCCGCACCCGCAGGCCCTGGAGG
>DAHWHV010000476.1 GCA_027335545.1 Clostridia bacterium | reverse complement strand
GCGGCCGCATCTCCGCGGCCCCGGCCCCCGCCGGCCTGGCGCTGGTGCTGTGCCTGGACACCTCCGGCAGCATGCGCTGGAACGACCCCGACGGGGCGCGCGCGGCGGCCGTCCGGCGGGTCGCCGCCGGCCTGCCCGCCGGGGACTCCCTGGGGCTGGTCGGCTTCTCCGGAACCCCCCGGGTGCTGCTGCCGCTGCGGGGCATGGGCCATCCGGCGGCCGTGCGGGCGGCGGCCGCTGCCGCCGGGGGCCTGGGGGCCGCCGGCGCGACGGACATCCTGGCCGCCCTGCGCACGGGGGCCGCGGTGCTCGCCGCCGATCCGCGGCAGCAGGACAGCCACGTGCTGGTCCTGCTCACCGACGGGGTCCCCGACCTGCCGGCCCTGAGCAGCCCGCCCGCCCTGGCCGCTTACGTGGCGCGGATGGACGGCGTCGCGCGGGGTCTGGCCAAGCGCGGTTGGGTCCTGGACACGGTTGGGCTGGGCAGCGGGGTCGACGCCGCGCAACTGCGGACGCTGGCCCGCGACGGCGGGGGCACCTACCTGGCGGCGGGGAACGCCCAGGCCCTGGGCGGCACGCTCCTGGGCTTGGTGGCCCACCTGCGGCCGCCGGTCGTGGCCCAGACCCCGCCGCCGGCGCCCCGCCGCGTGGTGCTGCGCGCCCTGTCCCCCCCGTCGGCCCGGCCGCGCCGGGGGCCCGTCGCCCTGCGCCTGCGCATCCACAGCGCCCTGCGCGGAACGGCCCGCGTGGCGATCGTGGCGCGCGCGCTGCCGCCGGGCTGGGGCGTGCCTGGCACCATCGAGGTGCCCCCTGGCCGCAGCACGGTCTCCATCCCGCTGCGGGTGCCCGCGCGGGCCTCCGGGCCCGCCACGGTCACCCTGGGTTTCCGGGCGCCGCGTGGGGCCGCCCTCTCGGGGGCCACGCTGACCTGGCGCCTACCGGCGCCCCCCGCCTCGCCGGGCGCTTGGGCGCGCCGCCACGCCGGCCCGCTGCTGGCGGTGCTGGCGGCGTTGCTGGCTCTGACGCTGGGCGCGGGGTATCTGGGGTACCTGGTGCGTGTCCGGCCAGCCCGGCAGCTCGGGGGGAGGCTCGAGGTCCGCGGGCCCCACGGGGAGTCCCTGGGGGCGGTGGCCCTGCCGCGTAGCGGCGAGGTAGGCGTGGGGGCGGCGGGGTCGGCCGCCGCCGTGCGCCTCCCTTGGGTCTCCGGCGAGGACACCCTCTTTCGCCTCCACGCCACCGTCGAGGCCCCGGGCGGGCGCTGGCGCTCGGGGCTGGCCGCCTGGCGCCGCCCGCCGCAGGGGGCCGTCCACGCCGCGGCCGCCTGGCCCTATCACCTCTATCCGGGGCCCGTGCCGCAACGGCGGGTGGACCTCTACGACGGCACGACCTTCGGGGCCGGCGGCCTCACCTTCACGGCCCGCTTCGCCCCCAGTGAGGGGGCGCGCGGGTCCCGGGGCCGGCACGTGGAGGCCCCGGCCGCCGGGGTGGATCTGCTGGCGGGCCTGCCCGGGGGGGCCCAGGACCGCGCGGTGGGCCGACGGGGGGAGGGGG
>DAHWHV010000462.1 GCA_027335545.1 Clostridia bacterium | reverse complement strand
GCACGACGGGCAGGGGCCCGCGCGGCCGGGCCGGTCGGGCGCCCGGCGGGGGCCGTTGCGCCAGGCGCGGTCGTGGGCACGAGCGCCGGGGTGGGCGCGGCCAATGTGCGCTGTGGCAGCGCCCGGTGCCCGGTCGTTGGCACAGCGGCAAGCAGCCCCAGGTCTCGGGCTACTCGGGCTTTTGGGGCGACGGGACAGCCCGCCTCTGCGCGGCCGGCGCACGCCGGCGGCGACGCCGCGGCCCGGATCCTCGCGCCCCCCGTCAGAGCGTCTGCTGCGGCGGCGGGGGCGTGGAGACCGCGGGCCGGGGCTCCTCCTCCGGCGTGCTCAGCAGGTTTGCACCATTGGCGCGGACGTCCTGCATCGCGCGCTGGAACTCACGCACCGTCTTGCCGACGGCGCCCCCGAGTTCCGGCAGGCGGCGCGGGCCGAAGATCAACAACGCCACTACCATCAGGAGCAGGAGATGGACCGGGGAGAGCAGGTCTTCCAACACGGGTCCCTCACCCCATCCCGCCGGTCTGCGCCCACGCCCTGGGGCCGCCCTCGGGCCGGACCCGGGGGCGCGGGCCGCCTCCGTGGCCTCCGTGGCCTCCGTGGCCTCCGTGAACCATCGGCCCCCTGGCGGCCACCCGGGGACGCTCGGCAGACTCAGTGTAGCACCTCCGGCCGGCGTCGTCCCGACCGAACCCTGCCAGCGCTGGCCGGGTCCGGTTGGGTCACCGGGGTCGGCCAGCGGGCCCGTGTACCGTTCCCGGCGGCCGCGCCGGCTCCCGGGCAGCGCCTCAGACGCTGCGCGGCGCGGCCTCCCCCAGCAGATCGCCCTGCCCGTAGGTGACGCCGCAGCGGCGCAGGCAGGCCAGTTCCTCCACGGTCGCGATGCCTAGGGCGATGAGGCGCGTCGGCGTGCGGGCGGTGTAGTAGCCCAGGGACTCGATATAGGTGCGCCGCCCGAAGTCACGGTCCACGGAGCGGATCAGGGCCGCATCCAGCTTGATGTACGCCGGCTGCAGGTCCACCAGGGCCTGGACGTCCGCGGAGCCTGCCCCGAAGCCGTCGACGGCCAAGCGCGGGCCCTGGGGCGGGAGCGCAGCGGCCACGCGCCGCAACCCGTCCAGGTGCAGGCCGGCGCCGCGCAGTTCGAGGACCAACCCCTCCGGGGCGTGCCGGTGCTCGCGCAACGCGCCGTGCACCGCGGGGAGGAAGCCGGCGCGGCGCAGCGACACGGCGTGCACGTCCAGAAAGAGCGGGCGCTCGCCCCCGGGCCAGTGGCGCAGCGCCGCGCGCAGGCGCAGCAGGTCCAACGCCACCGCGCCGACGGCGTCGGTCGCCGAGGCGAGCAGCCGCGCCGGGCTCTCCCAGGGGCTCCCGACCGCCCCCCCCACCTCCGCCTCCAGGCCCAGCAGCGCCCGCCCCGCCAGTTCCACGATCGGTTGGTAGCGGACCTGCAGCGGACGGCCCACCAGGGCCGCCGGCAGCGCCGCCGCCGTGGGGCGTCCGGCCTGGGCGGGGGCGGGCGGCGGGAGTGGGTGCAGGCGCGAGACGCGCTCGCCCGGCAGGGCGCGGGCGAAGGCCGGGGCTAGGGCGGCCGCCAGTCCGGCCAGGTAGCGGCGCTGCGCCGGGCTCGGCGGGCGGTCCTGGGCGGATTCCAGATCGACGACGCCGACCACGCGCCCCTCGCAGGCCAGCGGGATGGCGAGTTCCCAGCGCGCCCGGGGCACCCCGGGGATGTAGCGGGGATCCGCGGCCACGTTGGCCGTCCACACCGGACGGCGGCGCCGGGCGGCGGCGCCGGTGATGCCGACGCCCAGGGGGATGCGGCACCCCAGGCCGCGTTCCGGCCGGAAGCCGCGCGTGCCCACGACCTCCAGGTAGCCGGCCACCGCGTCCCCCACCAGCACCTCGCAGGGACAGCCGGGGAGCACGGCGTCGATGACGCGCAGGAGCGATCCCGCCAAGCGCTTGGGGTCCGCGCCCCCGACGGCGCTGCGCAGCAGGGCATTCTCGGCCCGCAGGCAGGCCAGCGCCGGCGGTGGCGGAACACGCCCCACCGGGGGGACGCCGGACCCGGCCAAGCGAACCGTTCGCCTCACCACGCCGGTCCCGTTCCTCTCGTGATGACGGCCCCGACCCCGACCGCGGATCGGCAGGCCCCCGCTCTGATCCACCGCCCGGGCCACGGGCCCCCCCGGCTCCGGCCGGAGGATGCCCGCTCAAGTACGCCCGCCGGGGGTGGCCCGCCAACCCGACGCGCTTCCCCGCCCCCGGGTCCCGCAGGCAGTACTTCGCAGCGGAGCGCACGGTCCCTGTCGCGCCCCGCCCAGCCGCCCCGCACCCGCCCGCCGCCGCCGGGGGGCGGGTGGCCCCTGGTCCGCCGCGGGCACTTGTGGTAGAACCGATAGCAGTCTGCGCGGCGCCTGGGCGGGGCGCAACCCGGTACGGAGCCCGGGCGGGCGGTCCCGCGACGGCCGGCTGGCAGGGACGCGGTCGGCGCAGCGACGGCGGCGGCCGGGCACGGGAGGAGCGGAACGGCCGCATGCATGAGCCCGTTCGCGGTGGCGACATCCTAACGGACGTGCGCCAAGCGCAGCCCCCCGTGCCCGCCCGCGGCGACCAGCCGGACACCTATCCGGCACCCCTGCGCGTCCGCGGCCGCCTGATCGCCGTCGAAGGGGTGGACGGTTCCGGCAAGAGCACGCAGATCCGCCTGCTGCTGCACTGGCTGGAGGATGCCGGCCTCCCCGCCCACCTCACGTCGTGGAACTCATCGGCCGTGGTCCACGGCGCCCTGCGCCGCGCCAAACGCGACGGCACGCTCACCCCGCGCACCTTCAGCCTGATGCACGCGGCGGACCTGGCCGACCGCCTGGAGCGTGAGATCCTCCCCCGGTTGCGGGCCGGCCAGGTGGTCCTGGCGGACCGCTGGGCGAGCACCGCCTTCGCCCGCGACGCCGCCCGCGGCTGTGCGCCGGAGTGGCTGCAGACGCTCTACGCCTTCGCCCCCCGGCCCCACCTCAGCGTCTACTTCCGGGTGCCGGTCGCCGTGGCCACGGAGCGCATCCTCAACTCCCGGCAAACCTTCGGGTATTATGAGGCCGGGCTGGACATGGGCCTGGCCACGGACCCGGCGGAGAGCTTCCGCGCCTTTCAGGCGCGCGTGCAGGAGCGCTACGATGCCTTGGTCGGGCCCCAACGACTCCGGATCATCGACGGCTGCCTGCCCGCCGCCACCCAGCAGGCCGAGTTCCGCCGGTTGGCGGAGCGCACCCTGGTGCGGTGCGGGCTGCGCCCCGGGTCGGCCGGGACGGGTCGGCCTGGGAC
>DAHWHV010000458.1 GCA_027335545.1 Clostridia bacterium | reverse complement strand
CCTCCCCGGCCACGCCGCGCTACCTGCCCCTGTCCCTGGCAGGGAATGCCCATGGGATCGCGACCTCGCGCACCGCACGCGTGGCGCCCCAGCGCAGCTTTGATGGGACGGGCAACCTCTTCTGGTCGCCGACCTGGCCGGCGGGAAGGTTCACCGCCACGGTCTCCGGGCAGTCGGTCCCCTTCGACCTCCCGTCCGGTGCCGCCCGGCGCAACGTCCTGAGCGTGCCGGCCCCGAACGCGCGCGGCCCCGGCTGGTTCTCCCTGGTCGTCGACCGGGCGCCCTTCTTCGTGGCCATCGCGTCCCTCTTCCTCGCCACCGGGGCCGCCACGCTGGAGGGGTGCGGCCCCGGCACCGGGGCAGGGCCTGGGTGCGCGCCGCCTTGAGGCGCCCCCCGCGCTGGGACGGTGCGGCGCCAGGCTTCCACCCTGGCAAGTCGAAAACTGCCGTGGCAGACCGGCGCACTACGGCGCGGGCCCGCGTGAGTGGTTCGTGAGGGGTTGTGAATGGTCGTGGACAGTTTCGAGCGCTGGCTGGACGTAGACCGGTATAGCGGGCTCTCCGCCGAGGAGGCCAGGGCCGGGATGGACCTGATCGGGGGCATCCGCCGCTGGCTGCTGGGGGAGGCCGCCCTCCGCGCCGGCGACACGGTGTTGGAGATCGGCTGCGGGAGCGGCGAGACGCTGCCGGACCTGCTGGATGCGGTCGGCCCCCAGGGACGCGTCCTGGCCGTGGACACATCCCCCGGCCTCTGCGGGCGCGCGGCGGCGGTGGCGGCCGCGCACCGCTGGGCCGAGCGCGCCTGCGTGCAGGTCGGGGACATGCGCGCCCTGCCCTACGCGCCGGCGAGCGTCGACGCCGTCATCTGCCGGTCCGTCCTGCAGTACGCGGGCGACGGGCTGCCGGACGTGGCGGGGGAGCTCGCCCGCGTGCTGCGTCCAGGGGGCCGGCTGGCCGCCTTCGAGGTGCTGTCGGCGGAAGGGTTCCCCCTGCTCCCCGTGCCGGCCACGGAGGCCCATGCCCAGGCCCATGCCGAGGCCCTCGCCCGCTGGCGCGGCCTCCCCTGGGGCCTGACGCGCGCCGACCTGAGCCGGGCCTTCCGGCCCCCGCTCTTTTGCCCGGTGACCCTCGCGGCGTCGCTGACGGAGTGGCACCAGCCCTTCTCGGCGGCCCACTTCGCCGGTGTCTTGGCCCAAGTGCCGCGCCCAGGTTGCCCCACCCTGGCCCAGGTCTACACGGACGGCCTCTCCTCGGCGGCCCGAGCGGCCTGGGAGTCCCTGCTGGCGGAGGCCGAGCACACCGCGCAGGTGGGGGCCTGGGCCCACCTCTCGGCCCGCCGGGCCGGCGGGGACTGACGGCGGCGCGGTCAGGCGCCCAGGCAGGCGCGCGGGGACTCGGCCGCCGCCCCCGGCACGCCGGGGGCCCCCCGCTGGGGACGGGCTCCGTCGGCCACGCCGGTCAGCAGCAGGAACCCCACCAGGCCGCCGAGCAGGAGCAACTCGGGCGCCACCTCCCAGCGGCCCACGGCGAGCAGCGCGTAGCCGCCCAGCGTGACGCCCGCCCAGATCCCGGCCCAGGCGCGATGGGCGGGCGCCAGGCTGACGCCGCCGCCCCGCAGCAGCAGCGCCAGTGCCAGCGCCAGCAGCGGGGCGCCGAGCATGAAGCCGGCGTGCCGGGGGGCGACCGGGCTGGCCGTCAACTCGGCCAGCCCGAAGCCGAGGCACAGGCAGAGGGCCGACGCCCCCGTCCGCCAGGGGGCCACCCCTTGCCGCCACTGCCGGATCAGGAACGGGGCGGCCAGGACCAGCAGCAGGTAGTCCTGGTTGTAGGCGAAGGTGGTGGTCGCCAGTGTCAGGACCGCCGCCACCGCCAGATCGCGCTCCGGACCGGCCCCCGGTCCGCGCCACGCGCGCCAGGCCAACAGCAGCATGGCCGCATCCGCCGCCGCGACGGCGGCCCACGCCGCGTGCCGGCCCAGGAGCTCGGCGGCGGCCTGGAGCCCGCTGAGCGTGTCCCACGGCTCGATGGCCGCGGCCTGGGCGTGGGGAAGGGTGACCGCCAACCAGTGGCCGACATCCCCGGCGTGCAGCAGCGACGCACCCCCGAGGACGCCCAGGCCCGCGGCCAACCCGAGCAGGGGGCGGCGGTCCCCCTGAGCGAAGGCGCGATACAGCAGGTACAGGCCGAAGCCGGCCAGGAGATGGACATCGACGGCCGCGACGGCGGCGGCCAGCCCCGCCAGGATCGGGCGGCCCCCGTTCAGCCAGCGCCAGGCCAGCGCCAGGGCCAACACGACGACGATGTCGGTCTGTCCCAGCCAGAGCGTCAGGTCGAAGGGCTGGAAGGCGACCAGCAGCGCCGCGCCCGCCGCCCAGGCCCGCGCCGTCGGCCGTACCCCGGCGAGGCCCAGCAGCAGCCAGAGCAACCAGACCGCCAGGGCCAGGTTCACGCCCAGCCACAGGGCCCGGGCGAGGCTAAAGGGCAGCGCCCCCACCGGCGCGAAGGCCTCCGCCACGAAGAGCGGACTCAGGAAGGGCCCCGGGCGCAGGCCGTAGGGCAGGGCGGCCACTGCGGCGAGGGCTCCGAAGCGGTACGGGTCCCGCCCGGCCGCCAGGGCGCGGGCCGCCGCCCAGAGCGTCCAGAAGTCCCCCGGGGCCGCGAGGTGACGCCACAACTCGAAGCAAAACGCCAGGGCCAGCGCGGCCCCGCCGCAGGCGACCCACACGCCGGGCCAGCGCCACGTCCGGGTCCACGGCAACGGTCTCATTGCGCTCCCCTCCCGGCTGGGGCCTAGTATCCCGAGCCTGGGGGATGCCCATGACGCTGGGGTGACGCCGCCGCGGCGGATTGGCAGCTCCGGGGGTGGGGGGTAGACTGGGCCGGCCGATCGCAGCCCGCCCAGCGGCTGGCGGCGTCCACCCACCCGGAGAGGGGAGACCCCTGCTTGAGCACCGCTGGCCGTGCCGGCCGCCGCCGCCGGGGTCGGCGCGCGCGGCGACCGGCACGACCCACCTGGGCCCTGCTGGTCCTCGTGGCGGCACTGGCCGCGGTGATCGCGCACCTCCACGCCCCGGCGGCCAGCGGACCCGTGCAGGCCACGGGGGCATCCGCCCCGCCGCCCCAGCCCTTCGCACACCCGGTGGGGGCCCTGACGGCCTTCGGCTCCCTCCCGGATCTGGGGGGCGGCGTGCTGGCCCGGCAGCTCAGCAGCGTGGACCCGGCCGAACGCAACGCGGACGGCGCCCCCGGGAACATCCTGTACAAGACGGCCCACGGGGCCTCCGTCGTCTTCGCCGCCGCGGGACCGGGGGTGGTCGACAACCTCTGGGTCGCCGGGTCGCTGCGTGCGATGGGCAACATCCGGATCACGGTGGACGGCGGGGCGAAGCCGGTCGTGGACATGCCCGCCACCGCCTTCTTCAGCGGCACGGTGGCCCCGTTCCTCTCGCCGCTGGTCGGCGACGCCCAGGTTTCCAGCGGTGGGGACTACTCGTACGTACCGATCGCCTTCCGCACCTCCTGCACGATCGCCTTCACAGGCGCCACGGCTTACTGGCACGTGGGCTTCCATCGCCTGCCGCCCGGCAGCCGGGTCCAACCGTTCTCCGGGACTCTGGGCGTCGCCGCCGCCGTGCAGGCCTGGCGCCGAGCTGGAACCGACCCCCACCGCACCGCGGGCACCCGGCTGCTCACGGGCCACCTCCAACTGGCCCCGGGCGCCCGCGCCACGCTGGCCCGGATCCCCGGGCCCGGGCGCATCGACACCCTCGACCTGAGCGTGCCCGCCGCCGCCGTCCCCGCTCCCCCCCTCCTGGCGCGCCGCGGCATCGACGCCACCGGCCCGAGCAGCTTCACCCTCCGCATCGATCCGCAGAACCAGGGCGTCCGGCTCGTCCGGCGCCTGGATTACGCCATCCCCGACCAGGGCGCGGCGGTCTACGTGGATGGCGTACCGGCCGGGCGCTTCGCGACCCCTGGGAGCACCAACGGCCCCTATTTCTGGCGCACGGCGGCCGTCAACCTGCCGGCGAGCCTGACGGCCGGCCGCAGCACCATCCGCGTCTCCGTGCGACCCAGCGGCCCCTTTACGGCCTTCACCTACTGGGCCCAGAGCACGGTCGGCGGCCGGTCGGTGACCACCGACACGCTGCAGCTGACCCCGGCCTCAGAGCAGACCCATGGCTTCACGGTCGCAGGGGTGCTCTGGAAGCGGACGCTCCGCTCCGCGTACCCTCCCGCCGCCCTGGCGCGCAGCCAGGCTCTGCTGGCCGCCTTGCGCCTGGGCATCCGCTTCGACGGCAGCGCGCGGCCCGCGGTGTCCGCGCCGTTGGGGCTCTTCTTCGGGACGGCCTTCGGCGCCGCCCGCGTCCGGGCGCTGCTCTTCGCCGTCCACCCCGGCACGGGGCTGCTGGAGAGCTTCTGGCCGATGCCCTTCGCCCACTCGGCCACGCTCACGTTGCGCAACGCCGCCTCCGTCCCCGTGGCCATCGGCTACCGGGTGCGCGTGCGGCCGGACCCCGCGGACGCCGCCGCGCTGGCGGCCGGCCAGGAGGGCTACTTCCACGCGACCTACGCCGCCCAGGCGCCCACCACGCCGGGCCAGGACTACGTCTTCCTGTCGGCCGGGGGCACGGGCAAGCTCGTCGGGCTATCCATGGGCCTCTCGACGCCGCCGGGGATGCCCTACGGGCTCCAGAACCTCCAGGGCAACGAACAGATCTACCTGGACGGCAACCGCACCCCCGCCTACCTCGGCACCGGCACCGAGGACTTCTTCCAAGGGGGATGGTACTTCCAGCACGGCCCCTTCACCCTGCCCTCCCAGGGGAGCCCCGTCCAGGTGGTGGGGCCGCACTTCTCGGCGCACCTGGCCGCCTACCGCCTCTTCCTCGCCGACGCCATCCCCTTCTATCGCGGCCTGTGGGGCGGGCTGCAGGTGGGGCCCCTGGCGAACCTCTCGGCGGACTACAGCAGTGTGGCCTTCTGGTACGGGCTGCCGCACGGGTCCCTGCGCGACGCCCAGCGCATCCCGCCCGCGGCCACGGTGCCGGCCGCCGCGGCGGCGGCCCTGGGGCCGCTGACCTCCGTCTTCCAGGGACGCTGGAACGGTTCCCCCAGCACGGCGACGGGCGTGCGGGCGGCCGCCGCGGCCTTCCGCCTCCCCGTCTCCCCTGGCAACGCGGGCGTGCTGTTGCGCGTGCGGTTCGATCAGTGTCCGGGGCGCCAGGCGGCGCGCGTCTACGTCGACGGGGCGCCGGTGGGCGTGTGGCTGCAGCCGCAGAGGGATTGCGCCGAGCGTTGGCGCGAGTCCACCTTCCTGCTCCCCGCGGCGGCCACCCATGGCCGCAGCAGCGTCGCCGTGCGCCTGGTGGCTGCCCCGGGTCCGTGGCCCGCGTCGGGCGCCGCCCCCAGTTGGAGCGCCTTCGGCTATCGGGGGTTCAGCCTCCTGCCCGGCTTCGCGGCCGGCGGGCGCGCCGGCGGCGCCGCCTGACGCGGGCCGGGCGGTGGCGCCCTCCCTCAGGGGCGCCGCGGGGGGACGCCGAGCCCGGGGCCCCACGCCGGCCAGGGCGGCAGGTGTCCCACCCCCCCGCGCCGTATCGGTCCGGCGGGTTGCCGCCGCCAAGCCCATGCGCGCCACGTACTCATCGGTGGTGATGCCCGATGCCGAACCTGCGCCTGCCGGCGTCCCCGCCCTCGGAGGCCGACAAGAACGCCGCGCTGGAGGCGCTGGCCGCCCGCCGGCCCCTGACCAAGGCGGAGACGCGCACCCTCATGGCCATCGGCCTCACGGCCGGCGACCGCCCCGGCCACACCCGGCGGCCGTGGGACGAGGCCGACGCGTTGTTGGTCCGGCGACTGGCGGAGCGCCGCGGCTGGTCTCCCACGGCGATCGCCGCCTTCCTGCACCGATCCGATACCGACATCGCCGCCATGCTCCGGGTGAAGCAGGGGCGCGTTCCCTCCTGACGGGTCGGGTGAAGGGGGATTGCGGGTTCCGGGCGGCGGGCCAGGTGGGCCCCGCTCACCGCTCCGGACGCCAGGGGGGCAGGAGCCCCTGCGGCAACCCCAGCCGGGCCAGCACCTTGCCCGCGACGAAGTCCACGATGTCCGCCACGCCGCCGGGGTGGTGGTAGAACCCTGGCATGGCGGGCAGCACGACGGCGCCGGCCTCGTGCAGCGCCACCAGATTGCGAAGGTGGATCAAGGACAGCGGCGTTTCGCGCGGGACGACGATGAGCGTCCGGCCCTCCTTGAGCAGGCAGTCGGCGCACCGTTCGAGGAGGTCGGCCGAACGCCCGGAGGCGAGCGCGGCCACGCGCCCCATCGTGCAGGGGATGACCACCATCGCCTCGATCCCCGCCGTGCCGCTGGCCAGCTCGTCCTGGATGTCGTGGATGGAATGGAAGCGCAGCCCCCCCGGCGCCCCCTCGGGCCGGAAGAAGCGCTCGCAGCGGGCCCCCAGGCCCCCGTCGCCGCGGTAGCGCGCCTCGTCCCAGTCGAGTTCGTGGTGGAGGACCTGGAATCCGGCCGCCGTCACCAGGAGGTCCACGTCGTGGCCACCCGCACAGAGGGCCGCGATCAGACGCCGGGCGTAGGCGGCCCCGCTCGCCCCCGTGATCGCGACCACGTACCGTCCCACCCGGACCCCTCCTCCCGGGCCGCCCCCTATCGACCCCGCCACGACGGCGCCCCCCAGGACCGCGCTAAGACGCAGCGGCGGGGTGCAGCAGCGCGGGGAGGCCGCGCAGATCCGGCAACACCCGCCAGGCACCGGGCGGGGTGCCGCCCTCGCCGAAGCGGTCGAGCCACACGGCGCGGACACCCGCGGCGGCCGCCCCGCTCACGTCGCGTTCCAGGCTGTCCCCCACCATCACTGCCTCCTCGGGGCGAGCCCCGCACAGCCCCAGGGCGTGGGCGAAGATGCCGGGTTCGGGCTTGCCGATGCCAAGTTCCCCGGAGATGACCACGTGGTCCAGCAGGGGCAGCAGCCCGGACCCCACGGCCTTGCGCCGCTGCAGGTCGGCGTCCCCGTTGGTGAGCAGGCAGAGAACGAGTCCCTGGGCCCGAAGCGCCACGAGCGCCGGCAGGGTTTCGGCGAAGCGCACCTGCCGGCGCCCCCGCTCCCACACGAACCCTTCCGCCAACTCGACGCAGGTGTCCTCGGAGAGGCCGGCGGAGGCCGTTCCCCGCCGCCAGGCCTCGCGCCGGTACAGGGGGGCCCACCCCCGCAGCGCAACCGTCGCCGCGTCGTCCCCCCGAGAGAACGTGGCCCAGAGCCCCTCCCAGGAGGAGATGCCCAGACGGCGGCAGTGCGCGAGGGACGGGCTGGCGCGCCAGAGTTCGCCCGCGGCAGCCAAGACCTGCGCCCCGACGGCGACCGGGTCGCACCCCTGCAGCGCACAGGCGTCGGCGAG
>DAHWHV010000451.1 GCA_027335545.1 Clostridia bacterium | reverse complement strand
TGCCGCCGGCGGCTCGCCTGGGCGCCGGGAGCGGTCGGGCGAGCCGTGCGCGGTCCGCGTGCGCCGTCTGCGTGCGCCGCCGGTGGGTGGTCGGGCGGTCGGGGGTGCCACGAGAGGGGGCGGTCGCGGTGGCTCCGCGCGGTGGGCGCCCGTCGCGACGGCTGGCCTGGCGCGCCGAGGCGCAGCCGGTGGTCCGGCCGGAGGTGCGCGACCAGTTCGGGTTGCGCATCGGTTGGGTGCGGCTCTGGCTGCGCGGCGTGCTGTTGGGCTTCGGGCTCTGGCTGACCGCCGCCTCGCTGGCCCTGTGGGCCCCGCTGCAGGGGGCGGTGCCGCCCTTCTTCTACGGGGGGCTGGTGCTGATGCCCGCCTGCGGCCTGCTGGCGCTGCTGGCCTGGGTCACGCCCTACCCCCGGGAGGTCGGGGCCGTCTGCGGCCGCTGCGGGCATCCCGACCGGGTCCTGGTGCTGCCCTTCGCGGTGCCGCACACCTGCCGCCACTGCCGGCGGCGCGGCGTGGTGGAGCGGGGACGGATGGAGATCGGAGAGTACCCCGGGCACTGAGCCGGCGGCCCGGGGCGGCCCCCGGGCGACGCCCCCCACGGCCCTAGCCCCGCGCGCTGGCCGCCGGCCAGCGACGGTAGACGTCCAGGGCGATGCCCGTCGGGTCGCGCAGCGCGTCGGCGCCCTTCCCCGCGTACGACCAGAGGACGTGCCGCGTGCGGGGGTCGACGGCCAGGACGCGATGCCCTCCGGAGTCGGCGACCAAGGCGTCGCCCCCGGGCAGGGGGAGGGCCATGGTCGGGTCCTGGAGCGCCCCCGGGCCGGAGGTGGGGTGGTAGGCCCACAGCACCTGCCCGCTCCGGGGGACGAAGGCGGTGACGACGCCCGGGTTTCCGTAGCCCGTGACCAGGACGGCGCCGCCCGACAGCATCTGGGCGTTGGAGGCGACGGCCCCGTACAGCGGCGGCGCGGGCACGTTCCAGAGCACCCGACCGGTGGGCCCCAGCAGGGCGATGCGGTCGCCGCTGCCGAAGGTCAGCAGGACGTCGCCGTTGGGCTGGGGCTGGTCTCCGTTGGGGTAGCCGAAGAGGCCCCGGGCCGGGTCGGTCTGGCAGAAGCCGCTCTGGGGGGAGCCCCAGGTGGCCAGGACGCGCCCGTCGGCACCGATGGTCAGTTCTCGGCAGTTCCGGGTGTCGGCGACGATGGTCCGCCCGTTGGGGAGGAGGTAGGCCGCCGTCGGGGCGTTCAGCTGCCCGGCCGCCGCCCCCGGGTGGCCGCGGCGGCCGAAGCGCCAGAGCGTGGTGCGCGCGTAGTAGTCGATCCGCCAGAGCACGGACGACCGGGTCCCCGTGGCGAGCACGGAGCGCCCGTGAGGGCCGAAGGTGACCGACCCGGCCGGCGGGGAGGACCGGGGCCCGAAGGACCAGACCACCCGGCCCGAGGGCGTGACCTCCTGGAGCCGGTGGCTGCCCTGGTCGGCGATGAGCACGGGGTAGGGGAGGGGGCCGGGCCGGGCCGGGGCCGGGTGCGCCGCCGTGTAGGTGGCCGCGGGGAGGGCCCCGCCGGTCTGCGCGGCCGTCCCGGTCCCGGCCGAGGGGG
>DAHWHV010000446.1 GCA_027335545.1 Clostridia bacterium | reverse complement strand
TCGGGGCGGCGCCCGACCGAGCTACCGCCGGCCTGTGGTTCGGATGGCATGGCGATAGAGCCCTCCCTCGTGGCCTGGGGGCGGAGAGCCCTCGTCGAGTTTCGTTCAATCGCGACCGTTTGTGAAGGGGGTCACGAGGCGCCGCCGCCGAGACGGCGGGCGGGGGGCGGCGTAGAGGCCGGTCCCGCCACGACCAGGCCGCGTCCGTCGCGGCGCACGCAGGGCCGGCTTCGGCCGCCCGCTGCAGAGCAACGCGCTCGCCCGGCGCTGGGGGCCGGGACCCGGGCGCTGGCAGTTGCACTACACCTTTGCCGGGAGTCGCCGCGGCCGGGCCAGGGGCCGGGGGAGGGACCCGGGGAGGGCGAGGGGACGCGGGCGGCGGACGGTGCAGCCCGCAGGACACGTCCCCCGCAACGCCCCCACGCGGAGGTCCGCTCGGGGGCCGGCGGGCCGCCGCCGCCAAACGGCGCTGTGCGGGACCGTACTCACCGCCCTAAACGCACGTCCGGCACCGCCGCCAGCCTCGCACCTGCCCTGTCCCGATGCGTCGCGGCACCCGCGGAGCGAACCGAGCCATGTCCCTCGGGGGCGGGCCGCCCCCACGCGGAGGGCCCGCCGCCGCCCATTGGGCCGCCGCCGCCAGCCGGAGACCCACGCAGGCCGCCCGTCCCTGGCGGCGCGCCCGGCCCGCACCCAAAATTCCTTAAAAAGTTGTGCCTACACTAAGCGCCGTCACACGTTTCTCTGCCCATCGAGGAGGTGTTCGTCGTGGCGAACGGGGTTGGTTGGCCGGAGGATCGCCCGGGTGAGGGCGACGCCGGAGCGGCCCCGGAGGTCGGCCGGGCCGATGCGCTCGCCGGCCCGTCCGCACCAGAGCCGCCCGTTCCCGTAGGCGCGCCAGACGGCCGGGGGGCATCGGCCGGGGCGTCGGAACCCGGCTGGTGGCACGTGCGCCCCGTCCGGGAGCCGGTTGGAGAGCCGAGCGGCGGGGAGCCCCCCGCCCCGCGGTCGCGCCGGCGTTACCGCGGGGCTGCCCGTACAGTCGCCGTCGGCTTGGTGGGCGCCCTGCTCGGAGCCGTGGGCGTGACGATGGCGGTACCCGCCTACCGGGCGGCCGCCCAGGGCTATCCAGTGATCACGACCGTGCCGGTGACCGCGTCGCAGCAAGCCAGCGGAGCGCCCGCGGTCCAGGTCTACCAGCACCTCAAGTCGTCCATCGTGCTGGTCACGAACCAGGCCGCCGTGCAGAGCTACTACGGCACGCAGTCCCAGGTCGACTGGGGCAGCGGCGTCGTGCTCACCTCCACTGGCTACATCGTCACCAACGCGCACGTGGTGGTGGGCTCCCAGAAGGTGACGGTTACGCTGGCTAATGGCAAGTCCTACCCAGCCCATCTCGTCGGCGACGACCCCTCCACCGATCTGGCCGTCATCAAGATCTCGCCCCCCTCGCCGCTGCAACCGGCGACCTTCGCCAACTCCAGCGACGTGACGCCCGGCGAGCTGGCGGTCGCGATCGGCAACCCCCTAGGCCCAGAGTTTGCCCAATCCGTTACCGAGGGCATCGTCAGCGCCATCCGGCCGATGCTGTACGGGGGCATCAACGGCACGACGCCCCGCGTCACCGAGATGATCCAGACCGATGCCCCGATCAACCCGGGCAATTCCGGCGGGGCATTGGCCAACGCACAGGGCGAGGTCATCGGCATCACGTCCATGAAGGTCGGCCAGACGGGTGAGGTAAACCTGCCGGCTATTGGCCTGGGCTTCGCCATCCC
>DAHWHV010000433.1 GCA_027335545.1 Clostridia bacterium | reverse complement strand
CCCGCTGGACGGATGAGCCCATCCGTGCGGGCAAGTGGACCACCCGGGGCTGTACCAACGGCCCTACCACACCGGAGATATCGGCCCGCCTGGACGTACCCGTATGGCCCTTCGTCCCTTGCCGGGGCGTCCCTTGCGTCGCACGCTGCTACCATGCGCGGCTTGGTCAAGGGTCTCGCTGGTGCGGGTGGTGGCGGGGATCCAGGCAGTGCCCCCGTCAGGGCTGGGCGCGACGGCGGTGACGGCACCGGGCCGCGGTTCGCCCAGTGGGCGCCCAAGGCTGAAGCCGGTCGCCGGCGGGTCCAGGGCGCCCCTGTCGCCGCACCGCCGCCGCCTGCGACCGTGACCTCCGCGAGCGCCCCGGCGGGCCTGGGGGCGAGGGGAGTGGGGAGTGGGGCGAAGCAACGGGCGGCCACGTGCCGGTCGGGCGCCGGTGCGTGGCCATCGGCGGCGCGGGCGAAAGGACGCGCGGGCCGGAGCCGAGGCTTCGGGGTGCCGGGGCTCTGCGCCAGCGAGGGCGTGGTTAAGCGCGTGCCAAGGTTGCGGCGACATATGGCGGCGTGTCTCCCCCCGGCTGCGCCACGGGCCCGGACGCTGGATCTTTGCGGCGAACGCGGGAGAGGTGGTCGAGTCGATGGACCTCCAGGCGTTGCGCGACGCGGTGGTGGAGGGGAACCGGACCGGGGCCGTGGAGGGCACCCGCATGGCCCTGGGCGAGGGGATACCGGCGCCGCGGGTCCTGGAAGAGGCGCTCATTCCGGCGATGGCCGCGGTCGGCGACCTGTTCAAGCGCCACGAGTACTACGTGCCGGAGATGCTGATGGCCGCCCGGGCGATGAAGGCCTGCATGGAGATCCTCCGGCCGGCGCTGGTGGCGGCCAAGGTACAGCCCTTGGGTTGCGTCGTCGGCGCCACCGTCCGCGGGGACCTGCACGACATCGGCAAGAACCTGGTGCTGATGATGCTGGAGGGCGCGGGCATGGAGATCGTCGACCTTGGCGTGGACTGCCCCCCGGAGCGGGTGGTGGACGCGGTGCGTGCGCACCGCGCGGACCTGGTATGCCTCTCCGCCCTGCTGACGACCACGATGCCGGCCATGCGCGACACCATCGCCGCCCTGGAGGCGGCCGGGTTGCGCCAGCAGGTGGGGGTGCTGGTGGGAGGGGCCTCGGTCACCCAGGCCTTCGCGGACGAGATCGGGGCGGACGGCTACGCGACGGACGCCGCCAGCGCGGTGGACGTGGCCAAGGCGGTGCTGGCGCGGCTGCGCGCGGGTACGCCGGCGGCGGGTGAGGCACCGTGACGGGGGGTGGCCCGGAGGGTGGGCACCAGGGCGGCCAAGACGCGGCGGCGGCCGGCCCCGGTGCGTCTGGTCCGGCCGCCGCCGCGGGGGGGCCCGCGTCGCTGAACGCGCGGGAGCGTTGGCTGCGCACGTTCCGCTTCCAGGCGGTTGACCATGTCCCCGACGAGGAGTTCGGCTACTGGACCGACACCCTGGAGGTCTGGCATGGGCAGGGCCTCCCCGCGGGGATCCGTTCCGACCCGGCGGCCGACGGGTACTTCGGCTTCGCCCGCCGGGAGCGGGTACCCGTGCAGGTGGGGGTCTGGCCGCCCCAGCCGGCGCGCGTGTTGGAGGAAGACGACCGCCACCGGGTCGTAGTGGACGGCTTGGGCGTCACCCTGCTGGAGCACAAGGACGGCTCCTCCTCGATCCCACAGTACCTACGCTTTCCCATCGAAACGCGGGCAGACTGGCTGCAATTCCGGCGGCGGCTGGATCCTGAGGAGCCAGGCCGCTATCCCCCGGACTGGGCGGAGCGGGTGGCGCAGTGGCGCCAGCGCGATTACCCCCTCGGCATCGCGGTCGGCAGCCTGTTCGGCTGGCTCCGCGACTGGATGGGCTTTGAGCGCGCGACGACCGCGTGCCTGGAGGAGCCCACCCTGATCGAGGACATGATGGAGCATCTGACCGCATTGACCCTGCGGGCGATCCGCCGCGCGCTGGCCGACGTCCAGCTGGACTTCGCCGACTTCTGGGAAGACATGTGTTTCAACAGCGGTCCGATGATCTCGCCCCGACTCTTCCGGCGGTTCCTGGTCCCGCGCTACCGCCGCATCACCGACCTCCTGCGCGCCCACGGGGTCGACATTGTCTACGTCGATTGCGATGGCGACATCGGCGAGTTGGCGCCGCTGTGGCTGGAGGCCGGTGTCAACTGCATGTTCCCCCTGGAGATCCGCGGGGGCACGCGGCCCGAGGCGTTGCGGGCCCGGTACGGTCGGGACGTACTCCTCATGGGCGGCGTGGACAAGATGGCGCTCATCGCCGGCCCAGACGCCGTCGACCGGGAGTTGGACCGCGTGATCCAGCTCGCCGAGGCAGGGGGCTATATCCCACACCTGGACCACCGCTGCCCGCCGGATGTGTCCTTCGCCACGTACCTGTACTACCTGCGGCGCAAGCGCCAGTTGCTAGGGATCCCGGAACCCGACGCCCTGGCGTCGCCGGCGGTGCGCGCGGCCGGCCCGCCGCGGGCATCGTGCCCGTCGCCCCAGGTCGGCGGGGTCCCCCCGGGCGGGGCGCCCGCTGGTGGGCCGCCCGCGGGCGGCGCGGGGCGGGCGCAGGGCGTGGGGGAGCGCCCTGTCGCCGGGCGCCATGGGCCCACGCGTAACGGCGGAGAGGGGGGGCCGGCTTGACACCGCGGCAGCGCGCCTTGGCCGCCCTGCGCGGCTCGGCGCCCGACGACCGTGCCCCGTTCTTCGAACTGGGGTTCCAGTTAACGGCCGACCTGCTGGGCAGCGACTTCCCGACGTTGGCGGAGCAGCGGGGCGCCAGCGCGCCCGAGCGGGAGCGCCTGCGGCAGCGCGCCCTGGAACTGACGGTGGCGGTGGCCGAGCACTACCAGCACGACGTCATCTGCTACTGGGATCCGATCCCCATGCTCGGCTTCGAGGACGACCTCTGGTACGCAGCCGCCTTGCGCCGCACCGTGGGCGACCGCTTCCTCATCGCCGCCTCGGCCGATGGTACCTTCGCCATTCCCGACGGCACGCACATGATGGACATGGCCGCCGCTTTCGCGGAAGACCCGGCCGGCATGCACCAACGGGCGCGGGCAGGGGTGGCGGCGGCGGTCGAGCGCAGCCGCCGCCTGATCGACGCCGGCGCCGACGTCATCACCATGTGCGCCGACTATTGCTTCAACGACGGGCCCTTCCTGTCGCCGCGTATGTTTGCGGAGTTCGTCACGCCCTACCTGCACGAGCAGATTCGTGCGGTGAAGCAGGCCGGTGCCTTCGCCATCAAGCACAGCGACGGCAACATCATGCCCATCCTGGATCAGTTGCTCGACTGTGAGCCGTCGGGCATCCACTCCCTGGACCCGCAGGGGGGCGTGGACCTGGCCGAGATCAAGCGCCTGGCCGGCCAGCGCACCTGCCTGATCGGCGGGGTGCACTGCGGCATGATGCAGACGGGGTCGGACGCCGACGTGGTCCGCTCCTGTCAGTACGTGCTGCGCCACGGCATGCCCGGCGGGGGATACATGTACGGCCTCAGCAACGTCGCCTACCGGGGGTTGACCCTGGAGCGGTACGACCTGATGGTCCGGGTCCTGGAGCGGCACGGACGCTACCCGTTTCACCCCTTCGCGGTGACCGGCGCCCTCTGAGGGGGGGAGGGGCGGACCGCCCGAGGGCTGGCCGCTGCCGGCCGGGCAGCCGGTACGGGACGGCGGGAGCGGGACCGGGGGCCGGTGGTGCCAGGGCGAGCCCCGGTGCCGGGTGAGGACGGTGGGGTGGGGGATTGCCCCGCGGACCGGGCCCCGCGCGGAGCGGCGGGAACCGGCGCGGCACCCTGGAGCGCCCGTTCCCGAGTGGGACCAAGCGGCCGGGGAGGGCGCTGCCGTCCGGGCACCCGCCACGCGACCGCGGGAACGGGCCGGGTACCGGCCTCACCACGGAGGGCCCAGCCCCAGGCGAGCCGGTGGGGCGGCGGGCGCCGCCATTTGACCCGCAGGCCGTGCCTGGGCGCGAACCGGCGGGAACGGGCCGGGGGGTGGGGCGGCTGAACCGCCCCCGCCCCCCACTCAGGGGACGAAGGGGCGGACGTGCCGCGGGTGGAGCACGGAGGCCATGTCCTGGACATCCCATGCCATGTACTCGGAGACGTCGTTCAGGGCGCGGACCGAGAGTCCCCACACGCGGTGGGCGCGCACCGCGGGCACCAGGTTCAGACCGGGCTCGGCGGCCAGCCTGGCGGCGAAGCCGTGCTGGCTGAAGTCGCCGGGGCCGGTGTGGTCGGTGAGCAGCACCTGCGGGGCCAGGGCGAGCACCTGGGAGCGGGTGGCCTGCACCCAACCCTGGATGCCGCGCCGCGCCGCGGCGTTAGTCCCGCCGGCATCCCGGATCAATTCGCCCACCGTCGTGCCGGTGCCGGCGATGTACGCGTCGGAGGCATCGTAGAGGACGGACGGCCTGGGCAGGCCCCGGACCTGCCGCTGCACCCTGGCGAGTTCAGCGCGCATGTCCTGGACCATCCGTTGCGCCCGGGCCTCGTCGTCCAGGATGCGGCCCATGACCTGGATGTGCCGTACCACATCGCTCAGCCC
>DAHWHV010000423.1 GCA_027335545.1 Clostridia bacterium | reverse complement strand
CCGACCCCGGGGGACGCGCCGGCGCCCGGCCGGCAGTGTCGATACCGGCCGGGGGGGGGAACTCCACGACCGACCCCGGGGGACGCGCCGGCGCCCGGCCGGCAGTGTCGATACGGGCCGGGGGGGAACTCCACGACCGACCCCGGGGGGCGCGCCGGCGACCGGCAGTCGTGCCCAGAAGCGGGCACGACTGAAATCGACGCCACGGGGACAGCATACGGCGCCGGGGGTGAAGACATGGAGACGCAGGGCCTGACGACCAAGGAAGCCGGATTCATCGAAGAGTGCATCAAGGCCGAAGTCCTCTGTGCGACCAAGGCGCGCGCCTACGAGCAACAGGTGCGCGACCCGGAGTTGCGGGACTTCTGCCGCCAGGCGGTCCAGGCCAGCCACCGGCACATTGATCAACTCATGGGCCTACTGCACTAAGGGCGCGGGTGCGGCGCCTGCTGGCATCGGCGCACGCCGCTTGGCCGCGTCCAGCGCCGGAGTGGCCACAGTGGACCCAAGCCCCCGTGGCCCGAGCCGTCCAAGAACCTCGAAGGGGGACCCCTGCCTTGCAGAATCTCAGCGAACGAGACATCGCCTATGACCTGCTCGACGGGTGCAAGGCCTCGGCGACGATGTATATGCAGGCCGTGCTGGAGTCGGCCGAAGCGCGTTGCCGCGACACCTTCCATCGGCACCACGACGACGCCCTGCGCAGCCAGTGGCGCATGTGGCAGTTCCTGCACGCCCGCAAAGAGTATCGGACCGATCCGGCCGACCGCCGAGAGGTCGAGTCGCTGCGCCACCGCATGGAGCACCTCTGGCACACCCATCAGGAAGCCGAGCGCGGCCCGGCCGACAGGCGGCACGAAGGCTGGGAGACGCCCGCCTCGGGCGACTGGGAGGAGACGCGTCAGCCCTCAGGATGGCGGCAGGAATCCGGCGGCTTCGGCTACGCGGCAGCCGGTTCCGCGAATTCCGGCACGGGCTACGCCAACCCCGGCGCGGGCTACCGCGGGGGCAGCGGCTCCACGCCCTACGGGGGCGGGGTGAGCTTCGAGGCCGGTCGCAACCTCCCAGACGGGACGCGGTTCGAGGCGGAGCACAACTTTGCCACGGGTCCCGGCGGGGTGGAACGGGGCGGCAACAGCAATCCAGGCGGCGGCTCTCGCTACGGCGGCACGGGTATGAGGCATGAGGCCCCAGGGGCGAACTGGAACGACCGGGGCAGTCCGGTCGGCATCGGGGCCCAGGCCTCCGACGGCTCCAGGCGCAACCTCGGCGAGAACACCTGGAGCGCCGAGTCCACGCGCAGGTCCCAGCCCGTCTCCCCGCGGTATTAGTACCGGGGCTGCGGGGTTCCCCGGCCCCGGACCCCGGGGCTGTGATGCGGCGAGTCCCTCCGGGCCAATGGCCCCGGTCGGCCGCCTGGGTGCCTCGGGGCCGACGCCCGGGGCCGAAGGCGGGCCGCGCCCGGACCACCCACCCCGGGTGAGGTGGTCGGCGCCCCGCACCAGGAGCCGGCGCGCCTTTGGCCCCGAGCCTTCGAGCCATGGGGCGCCGGGCATGCGCTTAGCGGGTCCGTGGGGCTGCGTGGCAGCCCCGCGGACCCGCCTCTGCCACGCGGCCTTCCCCGCGTCCGTGGTCCGGCCAGCCCCGGGCGGCGTCAGCCCCGCCCGAGGAGGACCACCCCGAAGACGATCACCCCGACCGCCACGGCCTGCCGTAGGCTCAGCCGTTCCCCCAACAGCCCCCACGAGAGGGCGATCACCACGACGTACCCCAGACTGACCAGCGGGTAGGCCACGCTCAATTCCGCCCGCCCCAGGACCTTCACCCAGAGCACCATGCTGGTGACGAAACAGAGGACGCCCACAAGCAGGTAGGGGTTCACGATCAGCCGAAGAAGGGAGGACACCGCCCCCGGTCCGAACAGCGACAGAGAGCCATTCGACCTGGCAGCCAGTTTGAGCAGGAACTGTCCCACGGCGCCGATCGCGATCGACACCAGGGCTGTGGGGAGCCAGAGGCGCAAACGGCGCACACCCCTTCCCCGGAGAACCCCCGCATCCCGTGAATTCTAACACTCGAGCCCTCACTCGAGTCCTCAATCGAGTCCCCACTCGAGTCCTCCGCGGCGCGCGACGCTGGCGCACGGCGGGAAGGCCAACCCCTGGGCCGGCGTCGCCCGAGGTCACCAAGCGCGCGGGACCGACGAAGGGGGGCTCGGGCCAGGAGGGCCGCGGCGGCGGGCGCTCCGGAGTCCCCCACAGCACAGGGACGGTGGAGACGGCAGGGCACGATCCGGGTACGACTTGGCCACGACTTGGCCACGACTTGGAAGGCTTCGTGCGTGCCCGCCCTACAGGCCGAGCATCCCCCGGAGTTGGGTCACATCGCCGGCCCGCCGCATTCCCACCCCCCGATGGCGCCCCCGAGGGTCCCACAGCACCGCGCGCAGGCCCAGGGCGGTGGCCGGCCGATAGTCGCAGTCCACGTCGTCGCCGATGTGCCAGCAGGTGGCGGCGCTCACGCCTGCCCGCTCCAGCGCCCAACGGAAGATCTGGGGATCGGGCTTGGTGCAACGGAGCACCCCGGAACAGGCCAGCACGGGGAAGCCCCCGAACCCGTGGTGCGCCAGGAGGTCCGGCAGGGACGGCGGCCAGTTCGAGACCACCCCGAGGGCCGCCCCCGCGGTGCGCAGGTCCGCCAGGAGTCCGAGCATGCCGGCGACCGGCCGATACCACGCCGCATACCCCGCCAGGGCGCGCGCCAACGCGGCGACTGCGTCCTCACCGCCGCCGGCCCATCCCTGGAGGCACGCGAGGGCCAGGGACCGCCAGAGGCGGTCCTCCCCCTCCCGGGTGGCTGCGGCATAGAGACCGGCCCGGTAGGCGTGCGCCATGGCCTCCAGCCCGCACCGGCGCAGCGCCGCTTCAGGTGGTACGCCGAGGTGGTCGAGCACGTCCAGAATGCAGGTCGCCTCGTCGCGGGCCCGTTCGACCAGGGTATCTCCCACATCGAAGAACAACATGTGAGCGTGATTCGGGCGAGGCCCGCACAACCCTCCCACCGACGCATACTGTGGCGCCAACCTGTTCCTCGAGGGGGATATCCTTGGTCCACATGCTGCCCCTGTCCGTCGACGGCCACCCGGTCGTGGGGATCACCGTGGAGCTGCCGCGCACACGCCTGGTGATCGCCACGGTACCGGCGGGCTTTCTGATGTGCGGCGCCCTGGATGTCGACCTGTTGGACCGCCTGCTCGGCCATCGCCACATCGTGGCCGGGCGCTCCCTGGGGGTGCGCTCGGTGGAGGACCTCTTGGAGAAGCCCCTGGAGAGCGTCACCGCGGCGGCTGGCGCCCTCGGCCTGCACGCGGGCATGTCTGGCGCCGACGCCCTGCGCGTCCTCCTGGCGGCCGGAGACCCGATGGCGGCGCCGCGCGAGGGGTAGGCTGCGGGGTCCCGGGACCGACGGCGGGGGCACGGACGACCAGCCGCGTCACGGCACCCCGCCAGGCCCGGCCTCACCCCAGATTGCCCTGCCACCCCCCGGTCACGGCCAGGACGGCCCCATTGATGAACGAACTCTCCCGACGGCAGAGGAACAGCACGGCGTCGGCGATATCCTCCCCGGTCCCGGGCCGCCCGGTGGGGTTTTGCCGGTCCTGCAGTTCCAGCGCCGCGACACGCGCCGTCTCCCGCTGCTCGATGATGCCCGGGGAGACGGCGTTGAACGTGATGCCGCCAGCCGGGGTCGTCCGCGCCTCTTCCAGGGCGTAGCTGCGGGTCAGGGACACCACGCCCGCCTTCCCGGCCAGGTGCGCCCCCTCCCGCAGCCCGCCCATGGCGGTCTCCGCCCCCGCGGCCGCTATGTTGACCACGCGGCCGAATCCGGCGCGCTGGAGGTGGGGAAGCACGGCCTGCGTAGCGTGGAAGGTCGTCCCCACGGTCCCGGCGATGATCCGTTCGAACTCCTCCGGACTGTGACGGCGCAGGCGCTTGAAGACGAACTCCCCCACGTTGTTGACCAGGATCTCCAGTCCGCCCAGAGACCGGGCGGCTTCGGCCACCAGGCGGCGGTTCGCCGCCGGTTCGGCGCAATCCGCCTCCAGGGCGGTGGCCCTCACCCCGTGGGCCCGCGCCTCCTCTGCCGCAGCCTCCGCCCCGTCCCGGTTGGTCCGGTAGTTGAAGGCCACATCGACTCCGGCACCGGCCAGGGCGACACCGATGACGCGCCCGATCCCGCTGGAACTGCCGGTCACCAGGGCCCGACACCCCTGCAAACCGACGCCCGCCACGGGACACCCACCCCTCTCCGACACCCCGGTGCGGCGTTGCGCGCCTGAGCGCGGAGCGCGGCGCCGCCCGGCATGCGGCGCACGGGCGCCGACGCCGCCGGCGCGCCCGCCACCCCCGGTCCCCTGCCTCCGGCCCAGCGGCACCGTCACCCGGCGCGATCGCAACGGCCGCGAGCCTGACCGCATGGATGCACCCTCGTTCGCCGACATAGCCATGGGCCCTGCAGTGCGGGCGTCGTGCCGACGGCGCTGCCTGCGTGGGGAGGGCGGACCGACATGGCATCTCGACCATTCGACCTTGGAGTAGCCCGGGAGGGCGGGATCGTCGATCTCGTCGCCGAGCCCATTGGCAGTGGCCCGGGGGCACCCGCGGGCCAGGCACTGCTGCGCCTGGCCCGCGCCTTGCGCACGGCGCTGGCGCGCGCGGGCGTCGCCGCGCGCGTCAGCGGGGACGTGGGGCTGGAGGATCGCGGCCCAGGCCGGCTCATCCTGGCTCTGCGCACGGGAAGCTATCCCGCTGCGCCGACACGGCCATGCGTGCTCCACCCCTTCGTCCCCCGCCGCGAGAGCGAGGCCCTCGCCCACCTCGTGGCCCGGCACCTCGCCGCGGCCACGGGCGGGCCGTGGCCGCCCGCCCTGCTCTGGGGCGCGCTGGCGATCCGCCACAGCCGAGACGGGAGCACACCGACGCCCGGCATCGCCGTCTACCTCGGGCGCGACGCGGCCGCCTGGGCTCCTCAGGAGGCCGCCGTGCTCCGGGCGCTGGTCGCGGCCGTGGCCGAGGCATTGGGCCAGACGCGCGACGAACGGCCGGCCGTGCCCCCGACGGCGGCACCCAGCCCCCCGTCTGCCGCTGTGATCGCCGATGGACGGCCACCCCACGCCGCGCCGGCCCCCGAGGACCCCG
>DAHWHV010000400.1 GCA_027335545.1 Clostridia bacterium | reverse complement strand
CGGTTCTTCCTCACCGCGCTGGCGCGGGACTGGACTCCGGAGACCGCGCCCCGGGGCACGAAGGCGACGCTGGCCCGAGACCCGGGTACGGTCCCCCCGACGGAGGCCCCGCCCGACGTGGCCACCCTGGCCGAACGGCTCGCGCAACTCGGCGTGGCCGCGCCGGTCGCCGAGCGCCTGGCCCGGGACGACCCCGCTGCCGTGGCCCAGCAGCTTGCCTGGCTGCCCTATCGCCGGGCCACCGACCCGGCGGCGGTGGTTGTCCGCGCCATACGCGAGCACTGGTCCGAGCCACCCGCCGCCTGGAGCGCCCGCATGGCCGAGGCGCAACTGCGAGAGCACGAACGGTGGGCCGCCGGCATGGACCGCGTCCGGGCTGAGGCCCGGACACCGGCTGGCCGCAGGCGGGCCCACGAGGGCCTCACCGAGATGCGCCGGATCCTCGGCATGCCCGACCGCCGCAGCGCGTGAGATCCCGCGCACCTTCCCCGATCCCCTAACCCGTGCCGCCCAAGGAGGCGCTGCGCCTTGCGCACCTCGCGCCTGTTCTGGATTGGTTCTGTGCTCTTCGCGTTGACGGCCGCGGCGCTCGTCGCCCTGCTCGTGCAGCGCTACCAGCGCACCGAGCGCGTCGTCGTGGCCCGCGTCGCCCTCGCCCCCTGGACCCTGGTCACCCCTGGCGACGTTACCCTGGCCACGCGGCCCGCCGTCGGGCTACTGCCCGGCACCCTGCTCTCGCCAGCCCTCGCCCTGGGCCGCTTCACCGCCACCGGACTCGTGCCCGGGCAGGCGGTCACGGTGGCCAACCTCTCCGCCGCCGGCCTCGGGTCGGCCTACGACGCGCAGTTGGCGGCCCTGGACGGCATCACCCGGCACTGTGCCGCCGGCTCGGCTTCGCCGCCGCCGGCCAGTGCATCGGCCCACGCGCTGGCGCGCTGCGGGCGCTACGTCGCCCTGCCCCTGCCCCTGACCGCGGACCAGGGCTATGACCTGATCCACGCCGGCAGCCGCGTCGACCTCTGGGCCACCCTGCCCACCGCCAGCGGTGTGGTCAGCCAGACCGTGGTGCAGGGCGTCCTCGTCATGGCCTTGCTCACCCCCGGCGCCGGCACGCCGCTCGTCGGCGCGGCCGGTGTCGTGTCCACCCCGGCGGCCCAGGGTTCCGGCATCGCGGTCCTCGCCGTCACGCCCGCGCAGGCCGGCCGCATCCTGCTCGCCGGCAAGTTGGGTGCACTCACGGTGGCGTTGCAGGCGCTCGGCGCGTCCGCGCCGGCCGCGCCCTCCCCCGTCACCCTGACCACGCTCCTCGGTGGGCAGGCGCCCCTGACCACGCCTCCGGCCCAGGCCGGCACCCTGCCGGCGGTCCCGCAGTCCACCACGGCGGCTGGGAGGGGGTGATGCGTTGGGTACGACTGTGGCCATCGCTGGCGGGCCTGGCGGCGCCGGGCGCAGCGAGGTGGCCGCCGTGCTCGCCCGCGCCGCGGCCGCCCTCGGCCGGCGCGTGGTGGCCGTGGACGCCGCCGAGGGTGAGGGACCCCTCGGCATGCTGCTTGGCCTTGACCCGCACGACGCCCACGACCGCATGGACGCCTGGGCCGCGGCTGTCGCCGCCGGCCCGGTGAGCAACCCCGGGG
>DAHWHV010000392.1 GCA_027335545.1 Clostridia bacterium | reverse complement strand
GCGGGGCTGCGGCGCCCCCGCTGGCGCGGGCGGGTGGCCCCGTGGCGGGAGTAGGCCGGACGAGGCCGGGGCGCTGGGCATGCCGCCCGCTCCCGGGAAAGGGGGAGTCTCCGTTGCGGTTGGGGTGCAACACGGTGGCCTGCGCGGGGCAGGCGACGGCGGATGCGCTGCGGGCCATCGCCTGGGCCGGGTACCAGGGGGTGGAGTTCTCCCCGCAGCACCTGTCCCCGGACGACCCGGAGGCGGCGCGGGCCGCCGTGGCCGAGGCGCGGGCCCTGGGGCTGGAGGCCGTGGCCATCGAGGCGGCCGGGAACCTATTCGACGAGCGGGTGCGGACGCGGCTCTGCCGCTTCTTCTCCCTGGCCGGGAGTCTCGGCATCCCGCTGGTGTCCACCGGTTCGGGCGGGCCCCCCAGCCCCGAGGGGCTGGAGGAGTTTCTTGGCATCGCGCGCACGCTCGCCGCCGAGGCCGAGGCTGGCGGCGTGCGCTGGGCCCTCAAGGCCCATGTGGGCGCCGCCGTCCACGGCACCGACGACCTCCTGGGCGTGCTGGCGGCGGTGCCCGCGCCGGCCCTGGTGGTCAACTTCGACGCGACCCACCTGCAGCGCCAAGGCGAGACCCCCGCCACCAGCGTCCGGCGCCTGGGGCGCCGCATCGGCCACGTCCACATCCGGGATTACGACTCGTCGGATCTGAAGATCGGTCCCCCCGAGGGGCAGATCCCCGGACGCGGGCGCGTGGACCTGCCCGCGCTCCTCGGCGCCCTGCGCGCCGCGGGCTACGACGGCTTCCTCGACCTGGAGATCATCGGGGCGCAGGGCTGGCCCGCCGTCCGGCAGATGGGCATCATCGCCGAGGGCCGCGGGTACCTGCACCGGCTGCTCCGCGAAGCGGCGGGTGTGCCGTGAGCCGGGGCGAGGCACACCTCCCCGGCCAGGCCCCGCCCTCGCCACGCCGATCGGCGGCGGGGCGCCACGGTTCACCCGTCCGCATCTGCCAAGAGGGGGCGAGGCCAGCGTGACGCAACCGAACATCCTGCTGTTCCTCACGGACGACCACGGCCGCTGGGCCAACGGCTGCTACGGTAACCGGGACGTGCGCACGCCCAACCTCGACCATCTGGCGCGTGAGGGCGTCCGGTTCGACCACGCCTTCACACCGACGCCGGTCTGCTCGCCGGCACGGGCCTCGGTGTTCACCGGCCTGGTGGCGTCCCAGCACGGGGTCCACGACTGGTTGCGCGAGCAGGAGCCGGAGGTCGGGGGTCGGGACTGGCTGGACGGGCTGCCCACCCTGCCGCGGCACTTGGACCGGGCGGGGTATCGCTGCATGCTGAGCGGGAAGTGGCACTTGGGTTGCAGCGAGCGCCCGCGCCCCGGTTTCCGCGATTGGTTCGCGATCGGCCAGCCCCAGGGCGGGCACGCCGGTCGTCAGCGGTACAGCGACCAGGGCCGCATCCTCTACCTGGATGGGTTCAAGACCGACGTCGTGACCGAGCAGGCGATCCGGCTCCTGCGGGCCGCCCACGCGGCCGAGGAGCCCTTCTTCCTCACGGTCGGGTACATCGGCACCCACACCCCGTGGGCTGGGCACCCCCGCCGCCTCGTGGAACCCTACGAGGCCCACCCGCCGACCCCGGTGGCCGAGGCCCCGCCGCAGAACGTGGACAACGGGCCGGCCCGCGGGTTGCGGCCGGACCAGGCCCTGGCCCAGTACTATGAGGCGGTCAACCAGATCGACGAGGGCATCGGCCGCCTCCTGGACGCCCTCGATATGCTCCGCCTGCGCGAGCGCACGCTGGTCGTCTACACCTCGGACCACGGCCTGGCGGTGGGGCAGCACGGCGTCTACGGCAAAGGCAACGGCACCTCGCCCAAGAACATGTATGAAGCGTCGATCCGCGTGCCGCTGGTCTGGAACCACCCCGGGCAACTCCCCGCCGGGAGGGTGGTGGACCGGCTGGTCGACCACTGCGACCTGTTCTGCAGCCTGCTCGACTACGCGGGGGTCCCGGCCTGGCGGGAGGACGCCCGCCTGCCGGGGGCGAGCTACCTGCCGGCCCTGCGCGGCGAGGACCAATCCTGGGACGACGTCTACCACGGCGAGTACGGACCCGTGCGCTGCGTGCGCACGCGGACGCACAAGCTGGTGCGCCGCTACGGCCATGGCCCCGACGAGCTCTTCGACCTGGTCGCGGATCCGGGGGAGCGGCGCAACGCCCTGGGGCAACCCGGGCTGCGACCCGTCGAGGACGAGCTGGGCGAGCGGCTCGAGGCCTTCTTTGCCCGTCATGAG
>DAHWHV010000382.1 GCA_027335545.1 Clostridia bacterium | reverse complement strand
GCCGCGCGCAGTTCGCGCAGGGGGTAGAAGGTGTCGCGCCAGCGGACCCCGCCGCGGGCCAGGGTGCACCACGCCGAGCGCAGCACTGTCCAGGTCAGAAGCACCTGGACCAGGGGATAGAGGATGCAGAGCACCCACGGGAAGTTGTCCATCACCTCGGCACCCGCCGCCGCCAGGGCGGCGCAGGACAGGGAGGCGATCGCCAGCCAGGGCAGGCGGTGCCAGCCGGGGGCGAGGGCAGCCCCCACGAACGGACCGAAGGTCAGCAGGGTGGCCACGACCGCTGAGCCGACCACCAAGCCCGGGCGGTAGTCGAACATGGCGAAGGCGTTCTTCTCCAAGCCGACCACGGCGGAGCGCAGATCGGGGTACCAGCGCAACTCCAACTGGGGCGCCGAGCGGCGCGGAGGCCCGCCGCCCGCCAGGACCATCCCCTGGCGGTAGCCCGCGGCCTTCAACAGGCGCCCCAGGACGACGTCGTCGGCCACGGCCAGCGGCAGGGCGGCGTGCCCACCCACGCCCAGGTAGGCGCGCCGCCGCACGAGATTGAAGGCGCCCACCCCCACCGAGGCCCGGCGGCAGGGATGGGAGGCCTGCCACGGCCGCTGCCAGAGGGTCAGGATCAGGACGTACCACCCCAGGAACAGGCGCAGCCACACCCCCTCCGCCAGCAGCGCGGGGACGGCGGCGAGGTGGTCCAACCCTTCGCGCTCGCAGTGCAGGATGGCGCGGCGAATGGCCTCCGGGGCGAAGCGCACGTCCGCATCGGTGAACAGCAGCCACTCCCCGCCGGCCTCGGCGGCCGCCCGCTGCAGCGCGTGGTTTTTCCCCAACCAGCCACGCGGCAGGTCGTGGACGTGCAGGGCCCGCAGGCGGGGATCCCCGGCGGCGAGCCGGTCCAGGATGGCGCCGGTGCGGTCCGTGCTGCGGTCGTCCACGGCCAGCACGCGTAGCTGCGCGTAGTCGCTGCCGAGGACCGACTCCAGCGCGGCGGCGACGGTCTCTTCCTCGTTGCGCGCGGCGACGACAACCGTCAGGGTCGGGCACCTCGCGCCGGCGGCCGGGAGCGGCAGTTCCCCCAGGCGCGGCACGCGGCGGACGCCGCCGCGCAGGAGCAGGAGTTCGACGCCGAGAAACACCAGCCACAGCGTGCCGCCGGCCGACCACCAGGAGAGAAGCCACCATACGACCCCGATGGCGCTCTGACGCACGCTCCCGCCCCCCTTTCCACATGTTGCACATCCGGCGGGGGCAGGTAAAGCGGGTCCGCGGGCACGCGACGCTCTGCGGGTGGTGCAAGCTTTACCGTCGGGCCGACGGCTGATGCGCCAAGGCCATGCGGTAGCGGCGGGTGCACGGGCCCGGGGGAGGGCCGGCGCAGGGCCTCTGGCACCTGGTGCGGCGGGTGAGGCCGCCCTGTCGCCCGGAAAGGGGGGAGCACGTGCCCGTCGAGCGTTCCCTGTGGCTGCGTGCCCTACCGGCCCTGGGCCTGCGGCCCAAGCAGCGCGTGCTGGCCGTCGGCATGGCCGCGAATGCGGCGCTGCCGGGCCTGCGGGCGGCCGGCGTGCGCGTCACCTCCTGTGATTGGCGCGTCGCGGCGCTGGCCCGGGGCCGCCGGGACGGTGGCCCGCCTGGGGCGAGCATCGCCTGGGACGGAGGCGCGCCGCTGCCGGGGCCCGGGCCGTGGGACGTGGGCCTGGCCGATCTCGCCGATCTGGCCGGCCGGGAGGCCTTCGCCCTGGCCCTGGGGTTGTGCGCGCGCCGCGTCCGCCCGGGCGGGCGCTTGCTGGTCTGCGCCGGGAACACCGACGGCGTCGGTGGCGCGGCGCGCCGTCTCGTCGAGTGGTTCGGGGCGGCCACCCCGGTGGCCTACGGCGGGGGCAGGCGCATCCTCCAATCCCCCATTCCGGAGCCCGTGCGGGATGGGGTCCGGGTACCGCTGCCCGGGTTGGGAGAGCCTGTGGGCGTTAGCGTGGCGGGCGCGGCCCTTCGTCTGCACCCCGCGCCCGGCGTCTTCGCGCGGGGGCTGCCGGAGCGCGGGGCGCGCCTCCTGGCCGAGGCCGCCACGGCCGACGGGGCGGTGCTCGGGCGGTCCCTCTGCGACGTGGGCTGTGGGGCGGGGGCCGTCGGTCTGGCGGCGCTCCGGCGGGGCGCCGCGCACTGCCGCTTCGTGGACGAGAACCTGCTGGCCCTGCGGGCCCTGCGGGAGAACCTACGCCTGAACGGGCTGGACGGCCGCGCTGAGGCGATCGCCGCCGACGCGGCGACCGCCGTCCCCGGAGCGCCCGTGGCGCTGGTCCTCTGCAACCCGCCCTTCCACGCCGGGCCCCGAGCCGACATCTCCCTGGGCCGGGCCCTGGTGCGGGCCGCCTGGGCCGCGACGGCCCCGGGGGGCCGCCTCCTGGTCGTCTGCCAACGCTTCCTCCGCTACGAGGCGGACGTCCCGGCCCTACGCGAGGTCGGCGGCGAC
>DAHWHV010000349.1 GCA_027335545.1 Clostridia bacterium | reverse complement strand
CGCCCGCCCGCTCCAGCTCCAGCTCCTCGTGCAAGGCGGCGGCGGCCAGCCGCGAGGCGTGCGCGGCCGACGCCGCCTCCCGCAGGCGCCGCTCCTCGGCGGCCATCCCGGCGATCATGCTCTCCACCTGGCGCTCCTCGGGCCGTTGCAGCTCCCGCGCCCGGGCGACGACCTCCGGCGGCAGCCCCAGGCGGCCGGCGATGGCGAAGGCCTGACTGGGTCCGGGCATCCCGATCACCAGGTGGTAGGTCGGGCGCAGGGTCTCGGCGTCGAAGGAGGCCGAGCCGTTCTCCGTGCGCGGCGTGCGGTAGGCGAAGGCCTTCAATTCACTGTAGTGGGTCGTGACGATCACCCGGGCGCCCACCCGCAGCAGGTGCTCCAGCAGGGCCATGGCCAGGGCGGCGCCCTCGCCGGGGTCCGTGCCGGCGCCGAGTTCGTCCAGGAGCACCAGGGCCCCGGGCACGACGGCCCCGACGGCGGCGACGACGGCCGTCATATGGGAGGAGAAGGTGGACAGGCTCTGCGCGACCCCCTGGTCGTCGCCGGCGTCGCCGCAGATGCGCGGGAACACCCCCAGGCGGCTGTCGTTGCCCACCGGTAGGTGCAGCCCGCACTGGGCCAGGCAGGCGAACAGGCCGGCGATCTTCAGGCTGACCGTCTTGCCGCCCGTGTTGGGCCCGGTGAGCACCAGGGCGTCGAAGTCTAGGCCGACACGGATGTCCACGGGCACCGGGGAGGGGATGAGGGGGTGCCGGGCCCCGTGCAGGTCCAGCGCCGGCTCCTCCAGGAGCTCCGGCGCCCGGGCGTCCAGGTCGCCGGAGAGCCGCCCGCGGGCGACGCACAGATCGAGGTGGGCGGCGATCCCCAGGCTCTGCTCCCAACCGTGCGCATCCCGCCCGCAGAGTTCGGAGAGCTCGCTGAGGATGCGTACGACCTCGTGGTCCACGGCCGACTGGGCCGCGCGCAACCGATTGCCCAACTCCACCACCGCCAGCGGCTCGACGAAGACCGTCGCCCCGCTGGCGGATTGGTCGTGGACCAGGCCCGGCACCAGCGAGCGGCTCTCGGCCTTGACCGGCAGGACGAAGCGGTCGCGGCGCTGGGTGACCAGCGGCTCCTGGAGCGCCCCCTGCAGGCCGCTGCTGCGCACCAACTCGTCCAACTTGTCGCGGACCGCCCCCTCCAGTCGGCGCACCTCCCGCCGGCCGGCGGCGAGGGCGGGGCTGGCGCGGTCCAAGACGTCCCCGTCGGGCAGCAGGCAGCGGGAGACCTCCGCGGCGACCGCCGCGAAGTCCCCGAGGCCGCAGGCCCAGTCCGCCAGTAGCGGGGCCTCCGCGGCGCGCTCGGCCAACGCGGCGCGCAGCCGCCCCAGGCACGCGGCGGTCTCCCCCACCGCCCAGAGGTCGGCCCCGGAGAGCAGGGCCCCGCGGGCCGCCCGGGCCAGTTGCGGGCGCACGTCGTGCAGGCCCGCCAGCGGAGGGGCCCGCCCCGTGTCGACCAGGGCGCGCGCCTCGTCCGTCTCACGCAGGTCGAGCTCGACCTGGCGCCGCCGGGCGGAGGGGCGCAGCCCCAGCGCCAGTTCCCGGCCCAGGGCCGAGGCGCAACGCTCCGCCAGCCGCTCCAGGACGGCCGGGAAGTCGAGGATCTGCAGGGTCCGCTCGTCGGCGACGACCGAGGCGGCCACGGGTGCCACACGCATGGCTCTATGGTAATCGGCCGGCGGGCGGAGGGAAAGTCGGGGAACACAGGGGCCGGCGCAGGAGCCTCGGGGCGAGGGGCGGCCGGCGGGCGATGCCCGCCGGCCGCCCCTCCCTAGCCGATCGCCACCATCCGCTCCAGGGCCAGGCGCGCGCGATCCGCCACGTCCGCCGGCACCCGGATCTCGTGCCGCATGTGCAGGAGCGCGTCGCGCATGTTCTCCAGGTTGATCCGCTTCATATAGGGGCAGACCGCGTCCTCGCTGACGGGCAGGAACTCCTTGCCGGGGCTCTCGCGCCGCAGGCGGTGGAGGATGCCGGTCTCGGTCGCGACCAGGAAGCGGTTGCCATCGGAGGACTTGGCGCGCTGGATCATCCCTTCGGTGGAGAGCACGGCCGTGCGATCGCGGGAGACGCTGCCATCCTCCAGGTAGTAGAGCACCGCGGCTGTGCAGCCGCACTCCGGGTGGACGAGCAACTCCGCGTCGGGATTGGCGGCGCGCCGGGCGCCGATGTCGCTCGGGCGGATGCCGGCATGCACGTGGCACTCACCCATCCAGATGTGCATGTTCTTGCGGCCGGTGGCCTTCTGGACCCAGCTGCCCAGGAAGAAGTCCGGGCAGAAGAGGATCTCGCGGTCGGGGGGAATCGACTGCACCACCTTGACGGCGTTGCCGGAGGTGCAGCAGTAGTCGGTCTCCGCCTTGACCGCGGCGCTGGTGTTCACGTACGACACGACGACGGCCCCCGGGTAGCGCTCCTTCCAGCGCCTCAGCCCCTCGGCGTCGATCGTATCGGCCAGGCTGCAGCCCGCCCCCAGGTCGGGGAGCAGGACCGTCTTGTCCGGTGAGAGGATCGCCGCCGTCTCGGCCATGAAGTGCACGCCACAGAACAGGATGACCTCGGCGGCCGTCGCCGCGGCCTGACGCGACAAGCCCAGGGAGTCGCCGACGTAGTCGGCGATGTCCTGCACCGGCCCGATCTGGTAGTTGTGGGCCAGGATCACCGCGTTGCGACGGCGCTTGAGTTCCCGGATCTCCTCCACCAAGCGGGCCGTCGCTTCGGGCGTCGCTGCGACGGCGGATTCGGCCGTCCCGGCCTTGCGGCCGGGCTCCAGCGCGACACCGACGGACATGCGGGTCAGCCCCCTCCCGGTGCGGCCCGCCCCACGCGGGGCACCGCACGCGCTTCAGCCCCGACCCGGGTCGTCTCCCCGGTCGCCGCGGCCGCGCCATCGGAGGGACGATCGCCGCCGCGACAGCGTCCCACACAAGTGCGCCGTTTCACGAGCAGTGTAGCACCGCCGGGCGGGACCGTCCAAGGTTCCCTGCGGCAAAACCACCGTTTGAGACCACCGCTGAGACCACCGTTTGAGACCACCGCGGGACCACCGCGGCGAGCCGCAAAGGGTGGGCCGCGCCTACGCGCTCCCCAACTCGATCTCCAGGCTGAGGTCCAGGGCCGGGGCGGAGTGGGTCAGGACCCCCAGGGACACGGCGTCGACCCCCGTGGCCGCGACCTCGGCGAGGTTGGCCAGGGTCACGCCCCCGGAGGCCTCGGTGCGGGCCTGGCCGTCGACCAAAGCCACGGCCGCCCGCAGTTGCGCGGGGGTCATGTTGTCGAAGAGGATGATCTCTGCCCGGGCCTGTAGGGCTGCGGAGACCTCCTCCAGGGTCGTGCACTCCACCTCGACGCGCAGACCCTGCGGCCCGTGCCGCCGGGCCGCCCCGACCGCCGCCGCCACGCCCCCCGCCGCCCGCAGGTGGTTGTCCTTGATGAGGATGCCGTCGGCGAGGCCGAAGCGGTGGTTGCGCCCGCCCCCGGTCCGCACCGCGTACCGTTCCAGCCAGCGCAGGCCCGGGGTGGTCTTGCGCGTGTCGAGGATCTCCGCGCGCCCCGCGGCCGCTTCGACGCAGGCCGCCGTCAGTGTGGCAATCCCGCAGAGACGCTGCAGGAAGTTGAGGGCGACGCGCTCGGCTCGCAGGAGCCCCCGCGCCATGCCCTCCACCAGGGCGATGCGCGCGGGGACGGCCTGGATGCGGGCGCCGTCGGCGACCAACGGCCGGAAGAGCACGTCGGGGTCGACCGACCAGAAGGCCCGCCCCGCCAGCGGCAGGCCGGCGATCACCCCCGGCTGCTTACAGAGCAGGACGGCCCGCGCCCGCAGCCCCTCTGGCACGCAGAGGGCGCTGGTGACATCCCCCGCGCCGCCATCCTCGTCGAGGGCGTCCCGCAGCAGCGCGTCCAGACGCGCCCCGGGCCACCCCTCGGGCCAGCGCCCCGGTCGACCGGCCGGCGTCTCCGTCATGCCCACACCTCCGCCTCGGTGGCGTGCCCGCGCCGCGTCACGAAGTGGCACCCGAGCGCCGGGTCCTCCGCCGGGTAATCCCGGCGGAAGTGCGCCCCGCGGCTCTCGTGCCGGGTGCGCGCCCCCCGCGCGATCATTTCGGCGACCGTGCGCTCCGGGCTGGGCGGCAGCGTCTCCAGATAGGCGGCCAGCCGCTCCAGGCCCGCCCGGTCCCGGGTGAGACCGGCATCGGCGAAGAGGCGATCCCCCAGGGCGCGCCGCAGGTCCGTGGACAGGGCCGGCAGCGCCTCTCCCTCGCCGGGGCGCGTCGGCGGGGCGGGTAGGGAGGCCGCCGCCGCCACCGCCCGGTGCCCGTACACCAGACACTCCAGCAGCGAGTTGCTGCCCAGGCGATTGGCGCCGTGGACCCCCGTGCAGGCGACCTCGCCACAGGCGAAGAGGCGCGGCAGAGTGGTGCGGCCGTCCAGGTCGACCTGGACGCCCCCCATGAGGAAGTGGGCGGCCGGGGCGACGGGGATCGGGCTGACCAGCGGGTCCAGGCCCCGCTCCCGCAGGCCCGCGAACAGGCGGGCGAAGTGGCCGTGGGCCGCCGCGGGCAAGCGGTCCAGGCGCAACTCCACGTGGTCGGCGCCGGTGGCCGCCATCTCGGCGGCGACGGCGCGCGAGACGACGTCCCGCGGCGCCAGTTCCCCCGCGGGGTCGTAGGCGGCCATGAAGCGGACACCGGCGGTGTTCCAGAGCTCGGCCCCTTCGCCGCGCAGCGCCTCGCTGAGCAGGAAGGCGGGCCGCCCGAGGGCGAAGGCCGTCGGGTGGAATTGGACGAACTCCATGTCGGCGACGGCGGCCCCGGCCAGGTAGGCCAGGGAGATCCCGTCTCCGGTGGCCGTCGGCGGGTTGGTGGTGCGCGCATAGAGCCCACAGGCCCCACCCGTGGTCAGGATGGTCGCGCGGGCCCGCACGCGCACGCGCTCGCCGCCACGCTCCACCAGCGCCCCGAGGCACTCCTCCCCGGAGGTGAGCAGGGCGCAGGCCCGGGCGTCCTCCCAGGTCGTGATGTTGGGCGCGGCCTCGACATCGGGCAGGAGGTGGCCGACCACGGCCTGACCCGTGGCCCCACCCCCGGCGTGCACGATCCGCCGGTGGCCGTGCCCGCCCTCCAGCCCGAGCAACGGCCGCCCCGCCGCGTCGAGGACGAAGGGCACGCCCAGCCCCAGCATCTCTTCCACGCGCGCGGGGCCCTCGCGCGCCAGGACCTCGACGGCCGACGGCCGGCACAGCCCACGCCCGGCGCGCAGGGTGTCCTCGACGTGGAAGGCGGGGTCGTCGGCGGCGTCCAGGGCGACGGCGATGCCGCCTTGCGCCCAGGCAGAGTTGCTGAGGCCAAGGCGCGCCTTCGTCACCAGGAGGCAGCGGCCGTGGCGCGCCGCCTGCAGCGCCGAGTAGAGACCGGCCAGCCCGCTGCCGACGATCAGGAAATCGACGTCCACCACGTCGATCGAGTCGGGGGACACGGCCGCTGGGCTCCGCTGCCCCGTCGGATCGGGGCCGCCGGCCGCCGGTCCAGCCGACCCGCCTCGCGCCTGGAGGTGCTGCGTGAGGGGACCCTCCCCCGAAACGGCGACTGCCGATATCGCCAAGACCGCCGATGCCACACCGACTTTGTGAAACGCGGCATTTCAGCGATACTAGCACCGGCCCCGTCCCTGCGGCAAGACATGGTTCGCGAGGACACGCATCGCGGCGACACGCATCGCGGGGACACGGGGCGCGGGGACACGCCTCGCGACGGAAGGGGTCGCCGCCGGGTGGACCCGCGTCGGCCGTCGGCGCGACACGTGCTCCGCCGTCGGCTGGACGCGGTCCGTCGGGGATGAGCCGGTCCGCGGCGGCGGGCGGCAGAGACCGGGTCCGCCGCGGGCGGCGCGAACCGGGCGCGGGGGTCGCCGGCCGGGGAGCGGGGGTGCGGGGCATGGAACGGCGGGTCGGGGTGATCGGGGCGGGCTATGCCGGCTTGGCGGCCGTCGCCCGCCTGCGGCAGCAGTCCCTGGAAGGTGGCGTGAGCGTCGAGCTGGTCAGCGCCACCCCCCGGCACGTCTTCACCACGGAACTGCACACGGTGGCCGCCGGGGTCGTGGACCCGGAGCGGGTCTGCATCCCCCTGCGCCGCTTCGACCGCCCCGGCACGCGCGTCCTGGTCGAGCCCGCCGACGCGCTGTCCGCGGACGGACCGGGCGTGCGGCTCGCCTCCGGCGAGCGGCGCCGAGCCCCGCTCCAGTTGGCCGCGCGCCCGCACGGCGGCGAG
>DAHWHV010000337.1 GCA_027335545.1 Clostridia bacterium | reverse complement strand
CCGGGGGCCGCATCCCCCCGCGGACCCGCCCCCTCTGGTCCAGGCCGTGCCCACGAACGGAAGGCGGCCTATGGCCCCGGTCGCGGCACCCCGGCCCGGCCGCTCCCCGCCCCCCTCCGGCGCACCGTCGCTCGAGCGCATCCCGTGGACCTGGTGCCGCGGGAAGGCCGCCGCCCGGCCCCCCACCCCGCGCAGGACGCCGGCCACCCCCCGGACCAGGGGCGCCCGCCGCTCGGTCCCGGGCCCCACCCGGGCCCCCGACCCGACCGGCGGCGCGGCAGCCGGCGGGCTGTCGGGATCTGGCTCCGCGCCCCTCGCCCGAAACATCTCCGCCCCGGGACCGCCCTCCCCCGGGGTGGCCGCCAGCGGCGCCCCCCCGCCCTCCGGCGGCCACCAAGCCGCCAGGCGCCCGATCCGCTCCAGCGATTCCGCGGAGGGCAGGCGGGGCAGGCAACCCGCGCCCCCGGCCGCCAGCACCATGGCGTTCAGGGGCGCAAAGGCGCTGGTGCACACCAGCCACACATCGGCGGACGGGCTGCGGCCCTGGAGGGCCGCCACCACCCGGCGGACAGACTCCGGACCGGGCTCGCTCCACGGCGAGGTGAGCACGGCGTCCGGAGCCTCGCACCGGGCACCCTCCCAGGCCTCCAGCGTCCAGCCGGCGTCTGCGCCCGTGCGGGCCCAGCTGGCCCAGACCGGGTCCGCCCCCCACGTCGCGAGGACCAGTGCCGCCCGTCGAGCCGGCACTTACAGGCCCAGCGGCGCCGGGGCCACCGGCACCAGGCCGCAGAGGCGGAGGCGAGCCCACAGCCCGGTGGGGGCCTGGATCGCCGAGACCCGGAGGTAGCCACCACCGCGACGCGGCACGGGGTGCAGGGGAAGGGCCGCCACACCCGGGGGCAGTTGGCCGGAGGCGACCGCGAGGCGGAGACCGCGCAGGGCCCAGGCGACATCCCGCGTGCGCATCACCCACGCTGGCCGGGTAGCGGCAGGTGGCGGCGCCGGCTGCGCCGGAAACGCAGGCTCCACCGCGGCCGGCCCGGGGTCTTCCACAACCCCCGTCGGGCCCGGCGCAGGCAGCCCAGGCACGGGACGCGGGGAGGCGGGGGCCCCCGGCCGGAGCCCCAGGCGGGCCGCGAGTCGCCCCAAGGCCTCCAGGACCCCGGCGCGCCCGCGCCCGCGGACCTCCCCGCGCAGGCGGCGCGCGGCCGCCGCCGCCAGGTCCGGCCCGATGTCGCCGTCCCGCGCCAGGGCCGCCACGTCCTCGGCCCAGGTGGCGAGGGCGGCGACGCCGCGCCTGGCCTCACGCAAACCGGCGATCATGGAGCGGACCAACCGCGCCTCCTCCGTCACGGAGGCCGCCAACACCCGCCGCAGGCGCTCCAAAGAGGCCGCCGTTTCCAGAAGCCAGCGCAGCCGCCACGCCGCCGCCTCCACCATCCCGCCACCGCCCCCCAATGAAGCCAGATACTAGGGATACTGGCAGTATATCCCGTCCCTTCTGGAAGTCAATACCTGGTCTCGGGCCGGCGACGATGGACCTTGCCACCCGGGCCAGGAGCAGGTACCGTCCGAATCGAGAGTCCGCATCGAGCGCCCGACAGGGGGTTCGGACAGAGGGTTCGGACGGAGGGTTCGGACGGAGAGTCCCCCCGCGCGTCCCGGCCCAGGCCCCCCGGACGCCGGAGCGGGGCCCGGCGACTTGGGCGACCGCCAGCGGGGACCATGCTCGGCGGAAAGGGGAGAGGACCGGGTCCCGCCGTCACGTACCCGCGCGGCGGGCCGCGACGCGGCGAGCGGACCGGGTGCACCACTGCAGCAGAACGAGACACCGGATCCCCGCCTGCAATCGGCCTGGGGCGAAGAGACCGCCTCGATCCTGGAGCACGCCCGGGTCGGCCCCGACTGGTACACTCTGGCCGTGCACGCCCCGCGGCTCGCCGCCGCGGAGCGGCCGAGCCAGTTCGCCCAGGTCTGCGTGCACGATCCCGATCTGCCGATCACGACGGTCCCCCTGCTGCGCCGGCCGCTCTCCTTCTGTACGGTGGCGGAGGCCGACGGCCGCGTATCGTTCACCTATCGGGTGGTGGGGCTGGGCACGACGCTGCTCGCCAGTCGGCGGGTCGGAGACCGATTGCGACTGCTGGGGCCGCTCGGGCGATCCTTCCCGGACCCCGCACGCCACCCCGGTCGGCCTCTGCTGCTGCTGGGCGGCGGGCTGGGGATTCCTCCCCTGGCCTTCGCCGCCAGTTGGGCCCGCGCGGCAGGCCGCCCGGTGGAGGCCGTGCTGGGGGCCCGCAGTGCGGCCTACCTGGCCGGCGCTGCCGAGGTGGCGGCCACAGGCGTCCCGGTCCTGCCGGTGACCGAGGATGGGAGCGCGGGCCACACCGGCAGGATCACGGCCGTCCTCGGGGAGCGCTTGGCCCCTGGGGTGGAGGTCTGGGCCTGCGGGCCGGGTCCCATGCTCACGGCGATCCGCGACCTCTGCGCCGCCGCCGGGGCGGACTGCTGGCTCTGCCTGGAGCGGCCCATGGCTTGCGGCTTCGGCGTGTGCATCGGCTGTGCGGTCGCCCGGAGCGACGGGCAGGGGTACCTGAAGGCCTGCGTGGACGGGCCGGTGTTTCCGGCCGGCGCGGTGGAACCGTGACCCGGAGGGGGAGGACACGCGCGTGGATGGCCAGGGGTCGGGGGGCGGGGGCGAGGCCGGCGAGGTTTCCGCCGCATCGGCTGCCGTGGAACCGCTGGAGGCGGTCACGGTGGCCGGGATCCCCTGCCGCCACCCCGTGTGGACCGCGTCCGGCTGCTGCAACTACGGGAGGGAACTGTCGGCCCTCTATCCCCTCACCGAACTCGGTGCGCTTTGCGTCAAGGGGACGTCCCTGCGGCCCTGGACCGGCAACCCCGGCCCGCGGATCGCCGAGACGGCCTCGGGGATGCTCAACGCCATCGGCCTGCAGAACCCGGGCGTGGAGCACCTGCTGGCCGTGGACCTGCCCTGGTTGGCTGGGGCGGGGGCGACCGTCGTGGTCAACCTCGTCGGGCGGACCCTGCAGGAGTACCAGGAGGTGGCCGCCCGCGTATCCGCGGCGCCCGCGGGCACGGTCGCGGGCCTGGAGCTGAACATCTCCTGCCCCAACGTCCAGGAGGGCGGCCTGCAATTCGGCGGCGATCCGCGCGCGGCGGCAGCGGTGACGGCCGCGGTGCGGGCCGTCACCCCGCTGCCGCTGCTGGTCAAACTCTCCCCGAACGGCGCCAACGCCGTGGAGGTGGCGGAGGCCGTCGCGCAGGCCGGTGCCGACGGCCTGTCGGTCATGAACACCCTGCTCGGCCTCCGCCTGGACGTGGGGCGACGCAGGCCGCTGCTCGCCAACGTCACCGGGGGGCTGTCGGGGCCTGCCGTCAAACCCGTCGCCCTGCGCCTGGTCTGGGAGGTCAGCCGCGCGGTCGACCTGCCGGTGGTGGGGGTCGGGGGCGTGTGCACCGGTCTGGACGCGGCGGAGTTCCTGCTCGCCGGCGCCAGTGCCGTGCAGGTCGGCACGGCGATCTTCACGGACCCGTGGGCCCCGCTCCGCATCCGCGCGGAGTTGCGCTCCTGGATGCGGGCCGAGGGCGTGCGCAGCGTGGGCGAGATTGTCGGAGCCGCGCACCCGCGGGGGGGATAGGCGGGCCGGGGCGCCCGCCTGTCCCCCCCGCCCCGGGACTACCCGGGAGTCGCGCCGCCGCCCCAAGACCAGCCCCCATGTTACAACTTGGCTACGGCGCCGGGCGATGGCAGGAAGGGGCCGGTTCCCCTCCAAACCCACTGTGAAGCCGCGCGAAGGCCCTCCGAGGGGAAGCGTCGGCGGGAAGTGCCGGGGGGACAGCAAGATGCTCAGACGACCAAGGGCGCTCAGACCAAGGGCGCTGGGGCACCATTGGTGGGCGGTCCTGTTGGCGGTCGCGGCGTTGTGGGCGCCGTTGGCGCCGCTGGCGCGGGCGGCACCGCTGGGCGATCTGGTACCCGGGGACACGATCGCCTACTTCGCCGATCCCCTGCTCGGCGCCCAGCGCGTCACCGCCCGCGTGCAGCGGGGCGGGCCGACCCTGCTGTTCAGCGACGCCCCCGAGCAGGTCCCGGGACCGGGCATCCTCTATCAGGACAGCGTGTCCGGGGCCTTCCGCGTGTTCTTCGACCACGTCAACGCCACACCGCGCCGGCCCCTGGTCTTCACGGTGCTGCTTTGCAACCGCGGAGCGCTCCCCGTCATGGTCTCCCTGGGACGGATCGGTGTGGCCGGTCCGTCGCGGGACGTGTTGCAAAACGGCCAGGCGGCCCAGTACGCCTGGATGGGCCCGCAGGCCGGCGGCCGGCTGGTCGTGGCCCCTGGGCGCACCGTCTTTCTCGATCCGCGCCTGAACCGGCGCCAGGCCCCGCCGGGCCAGAATGTCACCGGCATCCTGGACGCCACGGCCTCCGGCCCCCTACAGGTCTCGGTGGTGGCGGAACGGCGGCCGGTGGCGAGCCTGCGCGGCTTGGCCGTGCTGCCCGCCACCCCGTCCAGCACCGGATTCATCGCGCGCGGCACCTTCCCCCACGCCGATCTCCACCTGTGGGCGCAGGGCGACGGCGGCCTGCAGTACGTGTCCATCGCGACCCCACGCAGCTACCTCCAGGGGTTCTCCGCGGTCGACGGGACGCCGACGGAGGACTATGGCAACTATGGCGTCTTCTACGACATGCACGTCGCCGTGTTGACCGGTGAGGCCGAGAGCCTCGCCGCGGTGTTCGATCCCCAGGGCGGCTCCTTCGCGGGAGCCGCCCTGGTTGGGACGGGCGCCGCCCCCCCGGTGGTGGAGAACCTGCCCGCCGGCGGCGGCTTCTCCCCCGGACCGGCGGCGGGCATCCTGGTGACCCGGGACGGGGTGCTCCCGGGGGTGACCTGGAGGCTGCACCTGGCCTGGATGCCGCCGAGCGGCAGCAACCTCCCCGCCTCGCTCCTGCTGGCGCCGGGGGCCTGAAGCGGGACGGCGGGGCCCCCGCGGCCCGCGCCGGCAGCTGGAACCGCTGGAACCGCCCGCGCATAGATCGGGCCCCAGAGGGTGTCCACCCCCCCGGAGGGAGCCGCGGCGGGTGGTGCACCGGACCTCTGGGGAGGAACGCGGGCATGAGCGTGAACCAGCCGACCCCGCCCCCGTGCACCGGGACCCTGTACACGGTCGCCCCGGGCGACACCCTGGCCTCGATCGCCTCCGCCTTCGGCCTGAGTCTGGCGGCCCTGGTGGCCGCCAACCCGCAACTCATCGCCCCGGAGCAGAGCCTCTGCATCCCCTCGGCGGTCGCGAACTGCTGCGTCGTTCTGGCGCCGACGGGCGTCGGCCCCGCGGGCGCGTCCGGGGCCGCGCTGGTGGCTCAGTCCGGCGGCATCGGCGGGGCCACCCTCCTGGTGGCCGCCATCAACCTCCCGTCCCCGTCCACCCTGGGCAACTTCGACACGTACTTTGCCCGCCTCATCCCCCCGGGTGGGGTCTCGGTCACCTTCGCCCTGGGACTGACAACCGCCTCACCCCAGCCCGTCTATGCCGGCGGGACCGCCGGGGTCACGACGGCCCTCTCCCCGACCACGTCGGTCCTCGTGTTTCCCGGCACCGCCGCCGGCGTCGTGGGACCCGTCGTGCTCCAGGGTTCGTTGGCCGGCTGCGGGTGAGGGGGCTGCGACCGGCGCCGCCGTCCCACTCGCGGGGCCGGGCGAGACCTGGGGGCGGCGGGCTCGATGGCAAACGGAGGCCTGAGCATGGCGGGCGCATGGATCCTGAGGGCTGGCCCTTCGACCCTGACCCCAAGCGGGTGCTGCGTGCCGCTCCAGGCGACCGGCCGGGTGGCCGGCGCGCTGGGGGTGGTGGCCCTTGGCCTGCCGACGCCCACCCAGGAGACGATCTTGGTCGTGGTCAGCGGGCTGCCCCCGCCCCAGGACATCGGCGCCGCCTGCGTCCGCTATCAGGTCTGGCTGTATGGGGGCGGGAGCCTACGCCTGGGGATCGCCCTGCGCCCCGGACCCGGTCCGGGGCTGTTCGCCGGGGGCGTCGGGCCGTTGACTCCGGGGCCGTGGAGCGAGGTCGCCCTCACGCCGGAACCACGCTTCAGCGCGGCGCCCACCGGCCCCGTCCTGCTGGGCGCCTCTTTCGCCGACTGCCGTTAGGAGTCGGCGGCGGTGGCGCCCGCCGGCCGCTCCCCAAGCGGAGCGGCAGCGCCGCGGGGCTCCGGCCCCGCCGCGGCCCCGCCGGTCCAGGGGCCCGCCGCACCCAAGGCCGCCAGCAGACGCCGCCGCATCCCCTCCTGGCGGCCCAGGCGCGCGACCAAGTCCACCAGCATGTCCGCCAGCAGCGTCTCCCCGCCCCCGGCCCCGCCGGCCAGGGCGTCGGCCGCGACGTCGGCCATTGCGGCCGCCAGGAGGCGCCGGCCCGCCCGCGACTCCGTCCAGCGGTCGAGCCACCGCTCCAAGCGCGGCTCCACCACCGCGGCGAGCCGTTCCTCCACCCAATCCTCCAAACGGGCCTCGATCGGGCCGAGCCAGCGCCGTCCAGGCGCCATCCCGCACTCCCCCACCCTGACGCCTGACCCCGGCGGCGCCGGGGCGGCCGAGACTCCGCTCGCCCTAGGTGCCACCCTCTCCTCCCCCCGGGCCCGACCGGCCTCGCGGCACGTCGCGCATCCGGTGGGCGCCGCAACGGCCCAAGCCCGGGCGGCGCGGCGGGAGGCGGCCCGAGGCAGGACCCCGCCGTCTGCTGCGGATTCTACCATCGGGAGTGGGGGGCTCTCATCCGCCGGGAGTGGGGGCTCGTCCGCCGGGAGGGGGGGCTCTCGTCCGGCGTTCGGGCCCTCCGCGGCGGCACGGCTTCGGTGGAGGTACGGGGCGGTCCGCGCGCCCGCGCGCACCCGCCCCCAAGGGCCTCGCGGTGGACGCGGCGGAGTCGAAGTCGCAGAATGGGTCAGGCACCGCCCGGCCGGCCCGTGGCCCCCGCGGGCGCCAGGGGCGGGTGCGCCGCGCACGGGAGGCGGGGCCGACCACGAAGCCAGGAAGCCGGCCAGGAAACCGGCCAGAACGAACGGGGGGGCTGCAGGTGCAGCCGGGCGAATCCTCTCTGACCGATGCCCCGGCGACCGATGCCCCGGCGACCGATGACCCGGCGACCGATGACCTGGCGACCGATGACCTGGCGACCGATGACCCGGCCCGCCCCGGTGCCCGGGCCCGGCGCGACGCCCCGGCCCCGGGTGGGCCGGGGGCGGCACGACCCGCGCCCGACCGGGAACGGGCCTGGGTGCATGCGGGCGAGGCCCTGCTGACCAGCGCCCTCGCGGGCGCGACCCCACCGACCGAGGACATCCGCGCGGCCGTGGAGAACGCCCTGCCCCTGCTGGCCGCCGCGGAATCCACCGAGGCATGGGACTGGTCCCTTGAACCCGCCCTGGCCTTTGACCCCCTCCTGCCGTTCGCCGCAACCCGCCCCGTCCCGTGGCCCACCGCCCCCGCCGACGACGGAGCCCAGCCGCCGGCGGGGCCGCTGCGGACGGACATCGAGGCGGCACTCCACTGCGCACCGGCCGAGATCGCCGCCCGCTATCGTGCCCGCATCGCCTCCGCGCCGGACCTGGGGGCCTTCCTCACGGTCTGCCCGCCGGATCACCCGCAGGGCCGGCCACATCCAGACGCCCTCCCCCGCGGCCCGCTGTGGGGCGCCTGCCTGGCCGTCAAAGACATCATCGAGACGGCCGGCTGGCTCACGACCGGCGGCTCCGCCCAGCGCGCCAACCACACCCCCTCCCAGGACGCGGTCTGCTGGGCGCGCCTGCGATCCGCCGGGGCCCTGTGCCTCGGCAAGACCAACACCCACGAGTTCGCCGCGGGCAGCACCAGCGAGAACGAGCACTTCGGGCCCGTCCGGAACCCCCGGGATCTCTCCCGGGTGGCGGGGGGCAGTAGCGGCGGCAGCGCGGCGGCCGTGGCCGCGGGCCTGGCCGCGGCCGCCCTGGGCACCGACACCGGAGGGTCTGTCCGCATCCCCGCGGCCTGCTGCGGGGTGGTGGGCTTCAAACCCACCTACGGCCGGGTGCCCCGCCAGGGCGTCTTCCCACTCTCCTGGACGCTGGACCACGTCGGGCCCATCGCCGCCACGGTCCCCGACGCGGCCTTGCTCTTCGGGGCCCTGGCGGACCCCCCCTCGGCGCAGGGTCGTGCCTCCCTGGCGGCGCCGCCCGGGCCAGCCCTCCGCGTGTCGTGGCGGGGGCTCCGGATCGGCGTCCCGTACGCGTGGCTGGAAGAGGCCGGTGACTCGGCCCCGGTCACGGGGGGCCTGGCCACCGCCGCGTCCGTGCGCGACAGCTTCGGCCGGGCCCTGGAGTGCGCTCGCGCCCTGGGGGCCACCGTCGTCCCGGTCGACCTCGGGTCCGCCGACGCGGCCACGGCCGTGAACCGGCTCATCGCCCTACCGGAGTCCGCCGCCTGGCACGCCCCGCACCTGTGGATCAGCCCCGAGCGCTACGGACGGCGGGTGCGCACCCGCCTCCTGGCCGGCCGCCTGGTGGGCGCCGAGGCCTACCTGCAGGCCCAGCGCCTGCGAGCCCTGCTCTGCCGCCGCTATGCGGCGGCGTTGCGGCCCCCGCACGGCGTCCAACTGATCGCCACCCCCACCCTGCCGACGATCGCGCCGCCGCTGGGCGCCCCCCCGGCCCACGGCTTGGCCCTGTTGCGCTTCTGCGCCCCCTTCAATGTGGTGGGCTGGCCGGCGATCACCCTCCCCTGTGGCCGCTCCCCGGAGGGTCTGCCCATCGGCCTGCAGTTGGCGTCCGCCCCCTGGGCCGACGAGGCCCTCCTGGCGGTGGCCGCGGAACTGGAGGCGGCCTTGGCCAACCCGGGTCGGTGAGCGGGGCGCCCCAGGGCCGCGTCCGGCTCTGGGGCTATGACGGGCCGGGGTGATTCCCTGGATGGTCTGCGGGTTCCCTGGGGCGTTTTCCGTGAGCAGGGGCTGGGTCTCGGGCGGTGACCTTTGCGCTGCGTCACCGCGGCCCGCGCCTTTCGGCCAGGTGCCCTCGCCGGGCGGCGTAACCAAGGAGGCGAGGCGCAAGCCCTGCCTTTAGAGCCCCACGGGGATCCGCCGATTCGGGAACCGACCAGGCGCACGGCCCCGGGTTGCGGCAGGTGGCACCAGGGCGTTCGGCCGCTGCGGCGTGCGTCCTCGTGGACGGCGCCGCCCGGGTGCCTGGTCGGCACAGACGCCGGTCCCGCCCACGAACGCCCACGCCCCCTCTCGCCGTACCGGCCCCTCGCACTGCCTCGCACTGCCTCGCACTGTGAAGGATACATCCCCTTTCCCCTCCGGGGAGCGGTAGGCATCCGGCACGTGGTGGCGAAGCTCTGATATCGGAGCCACCCCCGTCGGGGGCGTGGCTCGGCGCTCAACGCCCAGCGGGCAGCGTGGTCCACCGCCGTGCGTCGCGCTCGCAGAATCGGGGAGGTGCCCCTGTGGCCTTGCTGTCCGTCTCGACCTGGGCGCTCAACCGCCAGCTGGGCCCGCTGCGTTGGACACGCTGGGACCCCGCGACCCAACGCCCGGTCTGCGTGCCGGAGGATCGGCCCCGGACCCTCGCGCTCACGGCCTTGCCGGCGCGACTGGCGGCCATGGGCCTGCAGGCCTGCGAACTGGGACACTTCCACCTGCCGGCGATCGCCGAGATCACCGACGCCTACGCGGCGGAGGTGCGCGCCGCCTTCGACTCCGCGGGGATCACCCTCTGGAGCCTGCTGGTGGATTACGGGGACCTCAGCTCCGCGGACCCGCGGCGCAGCGAGGCCGATCGCCGCTACATCGCCGAGTGGGTGCGGACGGCCTCACGCCTGGGGGCCCGCCACGTGCGCGTGGTCGCCGGCGAGGGGAGCCCGGACGACCCCGCGGCGGTGGATCGCGCCGTCACGGCCCTGGGCGCCCTGGCCGATCTCGGCGCCGAGGTCGGCGTGCGCATCCTCACAGAGAACTTCCGTCGCCTCTGCTCCACGGCAGAGGTGTGCGTCGCCATCTGTGAGCGGCTCCCGGGCCGGGTCCACCTGACGGCCGACTTCGGCAACTTCCCGCGGCCGAGCCGTCTGGCCTCCCTGACCACCATCTTCCCTTACGCCCGCTCCGCGCACGCCAAGGCTGAGCTCTCCCCAGACGGGACGCCGGACGCCGCGGACTTCTGGCGGCTCCTGGACATTGGCGCGGCCAACGGATTCGACGGCGCCTACACCGTGGTCTATGAAGGCCCCGACGACCAGTGGGAAGGCATCGCGCGCACCGCGGCCCTGATTCGCGCGCACCCCGGCGCGCTGGGGAGCGGCTGAGTTCAGGGGGCGTCGCGGCGCAGGCCGCGGACGCCGCGCGGGGCGCTCCAGCGCAGCCCCTCGTCCCGTGGCCCCACCACCCCGTGGCGCACCCGTTCGGACCGGGCGCTGACCGCGATCCCGTAGGCCGCCGCTCGGGCGTCGTCCTCGGCGCGCACCGCCGCGTCCATGCCCAGCGAGTGGCGGCTGAAGCGCGCCTGTTCATAGGCGGCCGTGAGGGACTCCAGAGGGAAGCGAGCCGCCGCCGCCCGGCGCACCAAAGCCGCCAAGAAGCGGCGCGGCGTCTGCGAGACCTGCCGGCCCATGCCCGCCGCGGTCGCCTCCCGCAGCACCCGAACGTAGGCGGCGCGGACGCGGCCCCGCCAGTCCTCCGGCCCGTACGCCGCCTCCGCGATCCGCGGGGAGGGAGCCTCGGGGCGGGGCGCGGGGTCGCGCGCGGGCCACCACCGCCCGTGCGGCGGCGGCGGCCCGCGCCGTAGCCGGCCCGCCACGCGCGCCCACCACAGACGCAAACGCCCGACCCAGTGTGGCCGGGGTGCGCTCCTTGGGCCTACCCCCGAACGGTCCAGCAGACGCCGTAACCAGCGCTGTGCCGGCCAGAGCAGCAGCAACAGCAGCATCCACAGCCCCGTCAGGCCCAGGCCCGTGACCGCCCGGGCGTGCAGGCGGGCGGGCGTCGCTCGGGCGGCGGCGAGAGGGGCGCCCGCCAGGAGGTGGCCGAGGATGGTCGTGATCCACCGGGCCAGCGTCGGCCCCTGCAAGGGGGCCGGATAGAGGGGGAAGGCGCTGCCCACCCACAGGCAGGCCGCCAGGGCCGGGGCGGCGGCCCACCACCACAACCGCGCAAAGTCGCCCTGAACCGCGCTCCCTTCCCCGGCCGCGCGGCGCAGCACCTCGGCGCGACCGATCCAGGCCGCCAGGGCCAGGACCCCGGCGGCGGCCGCGGCGGCGGCCACCTCCCGGGCCGCACCGCCTGAGTCCCGCGCCCCGCCATCGCTCAGGGCGACCCAGGCCCCCACCAGCACCAGGCCGTCGAGCAGGGCCGCCCCGGCCAGCACCACGAAGGGTTGCGCCTCGGTGGAGCGCGGTGCGCGGGCACTGGCCAGGGGGCGAGCCGCGGCATTACCCGGACCAGGCGCCGGCTCCGCCTCCGACGCCGCCGGGATTCCCCCTGCCCCGCTCTGTGGCGTCCCCCTCCATCGGGGCCACCAGCGGGGCAACAGCGGCCGACGGCGCCCGCGCGGGGGGACGGAGGACAGGGCCACCAAGTCGGGGGCGAGCCGCACCACGGTGCGGATCAGGGCGCGGCAACGGCTCCACACCAACAGGAGCACGATCGCGGCCCAGGCGAAGGCCCAGAAGGCCGGTCCGGCCACGGGCGGCGCCACCGCCGCCGCGGCCAACGCGGCGAGCACGCTCGGCGCAACGTTGCCTTCCGCCGTCCAGTGCCGGGCCCGCGGGTGCAGGGCCAACCCCACGCAGAGCGCGCCGAGCGCTGCGGCGGCCAGCGCGAGGACGGCCGTGGGCGGCTCACGCCCCGGCAGCAGGGCGGTGGCGGCCGAGTTGGCCACCGCAGCCAGAGCCGCCCCCGAGACAGGCACGGCCCACAGGCGCAGATCCCGATAGGGGTAGTCCGGCCCACGGGAACGCAGCCCGGCGGTGGGCGCCCCCCCGCCGCGAACCCCTACGGGCCCCATCCCTCTCCCTCCCCGGGGGGAATCGGCCAGACGCTGACGCCCGGAGCGAAGGCGCTCCCGGTCGCGGCCGCCGGCATCGCCAGGGAGACGGCGTGGTCGGCCCGCGCTGCTGCGGCGGCAGCCGCGCGCACGGCGCCATCCCCACCCCCGGTGATCCACAGCAAGCTGCTGCGCGCGGAGAGGGCGCGCACGGCCGCGAGGGCGAGGCGACTGAACCCCGGGGTCTCGCCCGGCTCCAGCGCCGCCAGGGTCCGCAGCAACTCCCGCCGGTGCACGATTCCTCGCCGCGGCGGCAGGCGCACGGTCACAGCGCCCCCCGGCAGGGGGCCGCCTCCGTCGCCGCCCGCCGCGCGGGGGCGGCCCCCTGCCGCCCCATCCGCCCCACCCACGGGCTCCGGCTCGTAGCGCGTCGGTACGCCCACGGCGAAGAGCCCCACTGGCTCGTCGCCGCGGCCTGTCTGGATCACCCGGGTGGCCGCCAGGGCGATAGCCCGCTCCAACCACGCTGCCCGGTGGGCCTCAGGCCAGGCGGACGGGCGGAGGTCCAGGACGACGAGGTGCGCCCGCTCCCGGACGGGGGGCAGTTCCCGGACCACCAATTCCCCGCCACGGCGCGCGGTCGCCTTCCAGGCGATCCAGCGCGGCGGATCCCCGCGCCGGTACTCCCGGAGGCCCGCGGGCTCCCATGCGCGGAAGGGGCTGAGGCGCAAGGGCCGGGCCCCCTCGGGCAGGCGCGGGGGGGGAAGCGGCACCTCCAGCGTCAACGGCCGGGGCAGCACCACCACCCAGAGGGGGACATCCACCCAGCCCTCGCGCCGCCAGAGCCCGAACCAATCCCCCACCTGCAGCCCCACCCGGCCGATCCGATAGATACCCCTGCGCGGCAGCCGCAGCCGGTACGCCGCCTCAAAGGCCTGCCCCGGGGGCAGGGCCGCGATCCAAGACGGGCGACGGGCCTCCAGCCGCCGGGGGAGGGTCTGATCGATCCGCGCCCAGGGCAGGGGGAGAGCGGAGCGATTGGTGACCCGCATGTGCACGGTGATCGTGTCCCCCGCCACGGCCTCGGGCGGTGACAGGGCCAGGCTGACGGCCAGGGCGTCCAGGGCCCGGCCCAGGAGGAGGCCCCCCGCCGCCCAGGCCGCCGACAAGGTGAGGAACCAAAGCAGCAGGGTTCGATCCCTGGCCAGGAGGGTCAGCAGTCCCAGGAGCAGGACGACGCGCGCCCATACCCCGAGCACGGCCACCCCCCCCACACGGACCGGCCAAGACCCAGTCCGCCCCGGAGCGCTTCGCCGTGCCTGTCATGCGTTCCCGTCGGCGCGAGACTGGGATCGCGGGTGTCGCGCCAGCCCGGTGGAGGGAGGGCGAGGGGATCGAGGGAGGACGAGGGAGGGCGAGGGACCGAGCGCCGCATGGGTCCCGGGGCGGTCCCGCCCGGCCCGGCCGCGGCGACCGGACCGCCCCCCCTCCCCCAGCGCTGCCGAGGGACCTGAGGCGCCTCCCCGGGTCCGAAGGGAACGGGCCCCTACCTATGCCTCGACGCTCTGCCCGAGTTCCGCGGACCGATAGATCGCGTCGATGATACGCTGGATCTTCACGGCCTCCGCCGGGGTGCTCACCGGCTCCGCCTCGCCGCGGATGCAGCGGACGAAGTGCGCCACCTCGCGCTGGTGGTTGTTGCCCCCCGGCTGCCAGGCCGCAGTCTCGTTGACGATCGTACCATGCTCCTCGCGAAAGACGGAGAAGGGGAAGAACTTCACGCCGGCCTTCGTGCCCGAAAGACGGACGTTCATTTCCTCCATGGGCTCGATGTTGGCGATAAAGCTCGTCTCCAGCAGGAGGGCCGCCCCGTTGCGAAAACGGATGAGCGCGTTGCAGACATCCTCGACCGAGTAGTTCTTGTAGTTCCAGGCGCACCACGGCGCCACCCCCGGTTCACGGTCGCCGAGCTTGGTATGGGTCACGCCCGTCACCGCCTCGGGCTCCGGATAGCCCATGACGTAGAGCGCGGAGTCCAGCATGTGCACGCCGATGTCGATCAGCGGGCCACCGCCCTGGAGTTCCCGGTTCGTGAATACCCCCCAACTGGGGATGCCGCGCCGCCGGACCGCGGTGACCCGCCCCGTGTAGACCTCCCCCAGGGTGCCGGCATCCGCGAAGCGCTTGGCGGCCGCCACCTCCGGGCTGAAGCGGAACATGAAGCCGAAGGTGAGGATGCGGCCGGCACGGGCCGCGGCCGCCTCCATGCTGCGGGCTTCGGCGGCCGATAGCGCCGGCGGCTTCTCGCAGAGGACGTGGCAGCCGGCGCCTAGGGCCGCCAGCACCGCGGGGGCGTGAAACTTGTTGGGCGTGCAGACCGACACGGCGTCGAGCCGCTCCTGCCGCAGCATTTCCACGTAGTCCTCATAGACCGCGGGGATACGATGCTGCGCGGCCGTCTTCTCGGCGGTGGCACGGTTCACGTCGGCGCAAGCCACGATCTCGACCTGAGAACCCAGGGCCTGGTAGCCGGGAATATGCGCACCGTTGGCAATGCCACCGGCGCCGATGAGCCCGATGCGGATCGCCTCCGCCATGCCCCGCGCCCTCCTCGAATGGGACCCTAATGGGACCCTCGTGGGACCTCAAATGGGACCTTGAAGCGCACCCCAGCCCCCGGGCCCTGCCCCGGAGCCCTGCGCTGGTCGGCCCCGCCCGGCCCCGTTCACCTCCGGGCGAGGGAGGCGGCACGCCGCTGCGGCGTCGCACCCTGTAGCGCCGACCCGCCGTGCAGCGGCTCCGGGGCGGTGGGGATGGGCGCCGGGGCGCCCATCCCCACCGCCCTCAGTTGTTCTTCGCCCCGTTCTTGATCCAGTTCTGGATCGTCTGGATCTGGACCTTCGTCAGGGGCGTGCCCCCCAGGGGCATACGCAGGCCCGGGGCGGCCGGGTCCTTGCCTTCCAGCAGCAGGATCAGGTGGCTCTGCGCCGGGTTCTTCACATCCACGGCCGGCCCGAGGATCCCTCCCCGCATGATCCCCGCGTACGAGGTGATGTGGAAATTGGCGACGTCGCCGCCCGCGGGACCCGTGTGACAGGGCGCGCAATCCGCGTTGAAGATCGGCAGGAGGTTGTTACGGTAGCTCGGATTCGCCAGCACGTGGGTCAGGACCGGGGCCGGCTGCTCGGATTGCCAACCGGCGTAGGTGTAGTAGAGCACACCGATGGAGAAGAGGGCGGCGATGCCCAGCACCACCGGACGGTCCTTGGCCCGGTGCGAGGGGTTCTTGTCGATGAAGGGCAGCAGCACCAGGACCGCACCGATCAGGGCCGGCAGGCCGAGGATGATCAACCGGTCCTCCAAGCCGGTCTTGGCGAGCTTGAGGAACTGGTACAGGTTCAGGAAGTACCAGACGGGCAGGGGCTTGTAGTAGACGGCCACGGCCGGCGGCACGTTGACGTAGTTGGCCTGGGCCGTCAGCGGCGCCGGGATGTTGGCCGCGATCAGCACCAGGATGACGGCCACCGCCGCGCTGTAGAGCGTGATGTTGGTCACGATGTTCGGCCAGAACGGCACATAACCCTTAGGGAAGTCGGAGACGACCCCGAAGCGGTGCTTCTTCCGGTACTCCACTGGCAGGCGCGCCTCGACGTCCACCTGGCCGTGAATGATCACCAGCAGCACGTGCAGGCCGATGGTCAGCACGAGGATCAGCGGCAGCAGCACCACGTGGATGGCGAAGAAGAAGGTCAGGGTATGGGCGCACGTATAGCGACAACCGCGCACGAAGTAGAGGAGGCTGTGGCCGATGAACGGCACGTACTTGACCATCGCGGTCGCGACCTCAGTGGCCCAGTACGACTGCTGGTCCCAGGGCAGCAGGTAGCCGGAGAGGGCCAGGCCGATCGTGCAGGCCAGCAGGATCAGGCCCGAGAGCCACTGGAACTCCCGCGGCGGCTTGTAGGCACCGACGTAGAAGACGCGGGCCATGTGGATGGCGATCGCGATGACCATGGCGTTGGCGCCCCAGAAGTGGAGGTCGCGTACGAAGGCCCACCAGAACTGGTGCGTCATCGCCAGGGTCGTGGCGAAGGCCGGAAAGGGGTGCGCCGCGGTGCCGGCGGCCATCGCGGAGCCGTCGTAGCGCGTCATCAGGAGCAGACCGGTGACGATCTGGTTGACGAACAGGAAGAGCAGGACATCCCCCATGTAGTCCAGGGGGTTCATGAAGCGCGGGTGCGGGGAGTTCATCGCCTCCAGGACGAAGGGCTTGAGCCCCGCCTTCGTCAGGCCGAGCCGACGATCCAGGTACTGCCACATACCCGAACGCTCGGTCTGCGGATCGAGCACCTCTTCGGTGGGCGCGGCGGGCAGGACCGCGTGCCCTTCGGCCGCGACCTCTGGCGGGGTCTCCTTGCTTGGCGTCTTCGGTTCCTCCCGCGTCTTACTCATGCCTTGCTCGACCACCGCAGGGTGCCAGGTACACTGCCGGCCACCCACCCGCCCAGGGCCCCGTGCTGGAGGGCCAGGGCGTGCCACTCGGGCGTACCCCAGGGGACGATCCCCCCGATCCAGACCTCGCCCCCCTGTTCCACCACCTTGTGGTAGTTGAGGGGATGCGGGGCCGGCCCGCCGATGTTCCGACCGAGGAAGTTGTACACGGAGCCGTGGCAGGGACAGTTGAAGGTCCCGCTACCCGGCGTGGCGCCAGCCGTCCACTGAACCGGACACTGCAGGTGCGCGCAGTGCTCGTCATAGGCGGCCATCTGTCCGTTCATCAGGCGGACGACGTAAACCCCGTCGGGGAATCCGGCGTCGCCGGTATAGACGATCAACTGCACATCCCCCGGCTGCCACTGCGAACTGCGGCCCACCTTCTGCAGCGTGGAGGCCGCCTCAGGGGGGGGCAGTTCGAACCGCTCCGCCACGAAGGCGTAGCCAAGGGCGATCAGGGTGCCCACCACCCCCAAGACGCCCATCACGAAGTTTCTCCGCCCGGTCTCGGGCACCGCATCCCAACCCCTTTCCCCAGCTCGACCGCCGCGCCGGCGAACCGCCCTGCCGCAGTCACCCGCCCAAGGCAATCATGCGCAAAACACGAAAAGTCTAGCGCGCCGGAAGCGGGCTTCGTGTGGCCTGGACCACAAAAGGACCATCCGCTATGCTCGTTCTCGGAGGCGAAGCCAACTGCAAGCAGCGCGCGTCGTCACGGCCGCCGCCCGCACCCGCCTGAACCTGGGGACACACGACGAAGGGGCCTGGGTCCATCTGGTTGAGGAGGGCCTCGTGCGACCGGTGGCCATCACCCCAGACGGACGCGAGTGCGGCCTCGGACTCCTTGGCCCGGGCGAGGCCTTCGTGCTGCCGGAGGCCGTCGGCGGCTCGGCGGCGGACCCCGGCCCATCCATCGGGTTCTACGTCGAGGCGGTGCGGGATGCCCGTTGCCTCTCGGCCGCGCGACAGCACCTCCCAGCACTCGCCCACGCGGACCCACGCCTCGCGGCCCAGTTCCTCCTGGCCCTGTCCGGGCGGGTCGCCGACCTCGGTCTGCTGTCGGCCTCCTTGGTCCTGGAGAACGGGGCCCAGCGGGTGCACCGCCTCCTGCGCCAGTTGGCGAGCCGCCATGGGGTCCCCGACGGCGGCGGCCATCGCCTCCGCGTACGTCAGCAGGACGTGGCCTCGATGACGGGCCTGTGCCGAGAGACGGTCAATGCGGCCCTGCGCGAGTTGGCCCGGGCCGGCGCGCTCCGCTGCGGGCGGCAGAGCGTGTGGGTCCCCCTGCCGCCGGGCGGGGCTGCGGACCCTGGTTGAGGGAGGGCGGGCCCGCCGGCCGTTGGTCCTTAACAATCTGGCGATGACCTCCCCGGGGCCGAAGCCTATACTCGACCTATGGCCAAGCGGATACTCGTGGTCGAGGACGAGGTCCATGTCCAACGCCTCCTCCGCCTCTACCTGGAGCGTGCCGGGTACGTCGTCGAGGCCTGCGGGGACGGTGCGGAGGCGCTGACCGTCGCTCAGACGCATCGTCCCGATCTGATCCTCCTCGACCTGATGCTCCCCGGCATGGGCGGGTTGGAGGCCTGTCGTCGGCTGCGGGACGAGGGCGACATCCCAGTGATCATGCTCACCGCACGCACGACCGAACAGGACCGCCTGCGGGGCCTGCAGGAGGGGGCCGACGACTACGTCACCAAGCCCTTCAGCCCCGCGGAGGTGGTCCTGCGGGTCGAGGCCGTGCTCCGTCGTGTCTCCAGTCAGGAGACCAACCAGGACGAGGTGCTCAGCGCCAAGGGCATCGTCGTGGATGCCGGCAAGCACCGGGTGACGGTCGGGGCTCACGACATCCCCGTCACACCCACGGAGTTCCGCCTGCTCCACACCCTGATGGCCTCACCGGGCCGGACGTTCACCCGCCAACAGCTGCTGGACCGCATCGCCGGCCCGGACTTCGCCGGCTTCGACCGGAACGTGGACGTGCACGTGGCCAACCTGCGGAAGAAGCTGGGCCTGAAGCCGACTCCGGTGCGCACGGTGTACGGGGTCGGCTACCGCTTCCAGTCGGAGGAACCGCGCCCCTCCGATGGGCAGGCGCAGGGATCGCGGTGAAGGCGCCCCGGCTCCGCCTGGGCATCTGGCCCCACCTGCTGCTGACGGCGGCGGTCGGCATCCTCTTCGCCGTCGGCGTCATCGGCTACACCGCCCAACGCCAGGTGCGCCTGCAGTACGAACGCAGCGTGCGCGCCACCCTCATCCATCAGGCCGTGGGCCTGCGCTCCTCGCTCAACGTGGACTACCTGATGGGCGGCGTCGGCGCCCTGAAGGCCGTGGTCCCGCAGTTGGCCAACGAGGTCCACGGCCGCATCTTTGTCGTCGACGCCTCCGGGACGGTGGTCGCCGACTCGCGGCCGGGCACCCCGTCGGCCTGCCACGGCATCGGCTTCACGGCCCCCCTGCAGGACGCCTCCGGCCGGACCGTCCTGCAGGCGGACATCTGCGTCCCCAATCCCGTCCATGCCGGCATGGGGTTGCTCGATCGCCAACTCGCCAGGGCCCTGGCCCTGCCCGGCATCGCCGGCTTCCTCGGCGCCCTGGCCGTGAGCCTCTTGCTCGCCCGGCGCATCGCCTCGCCGCTGTCCGTGCTCTCGCGGGCGGCACGGCGCTTCGGCGCGGGGGACCTGCAGGCCCGCGTCCCCGAGCGGGGGCCAAGGGAGGTGGCCGTCCTGAGCGCGGAGTTCAACCGGATGGCCGAGGGCTTGGAGGATGCACAGCGCCAGCGGCAGGCGCTGGTCGCCGACGTCGCCCACGAACTGCGCACGCCGCTGACCGTCCTGCGCGGATACCTGGAGGCGCTCCGCGACGGCCTGGCCGTCGCGGACGCGGACACCCTGGGGGTCGTGCACGATGAAGCTCTCAATCTGCAGCGCCTCGTCGACGACCTGCAGGACCTTGCCCAGGCGGACGCCGCCGAATTGGGCCTGGCCCCCCGGCCGATCGACATCCCGGAGGCGCTGCGGGGGGTGGCCGCCGGGTTCTCCCTGCAGGCGGGGCAGCGCGGCGTCGGGATCGCGGTGGAGGCGGCCCCCTGCCCCCCCGTGCTGGCGGACGGTAGGCGCATCGGCCAAGTGGTCCACAACCTGGTCGGCAACGCCTTGCGCTACACGCCCGCAGGGGGGGAGATCCGCCTCGCGGCGCGTCCCGACGGGGCCTGCTGCCACGTGGAGGTCAGCGATACGGGCATCGGCATCGCCGCCGCCGACCTGCCCCGCGTTTTCGAACGCTTCTATCGCGTCGACCCGTCACGGGCCCGTGGGACCGGGGGCTCGGGGCTGGGGCTCACGATCACCAAGCGCATCGTGGAGGCACACGGGGGCAGGATGGGCGTCGAATCCACGCTGGGACAGGGGACCCGCTTCTGGTTCACGCTGCCGTTCTCC
>DAHWHV010000308.1 GCA_027335545.1 Clostridia bacterium | reverse complement strand
TCGGGGGCGGGCCGCTGGGCCCCGCCCCCGACGCGGCCGAGCCGGAACGCGCCTACCGCGCGGCCGCTCCGGCGGGGGGCCCGCTTCAACCGGCTTACCCTGGCGGCTTACCCTGGCGGCTTACCCTGGCGGCTTACCCTGGCGGCTTACCCTGGCGGCTTACCCTTACTGATAGATCACCAGGCCGGGTGACGGGTGCAGGGCCACCACTTGCGCCGGGCTCAGGAGATTCACGTCGTACTTGTAGAAGAGCTTCATCCCGCCGTAGCGGACGGGAGCGATGGGGTGGTCGGTGATGTAGCGCCGGTAGTTCGCCAGCTTCAGGACCTGCCCGCCGTAGCCATCGGTGTCCAACACGAACTGCACCCCCGGCCGGGGGCGGATGCCCCGCCAGTTCGGCACCATCCCGCGGGTGAACTGGTGCACGATCACGACCTTGGGCGGCAGGTGGCGTTGGGCCACCAGCCGCGACATCTGGTCGATGGCCCAATTGATCTGGGAGGTGGGCATGGTGCCGATCCACTTCCCGGGCACCTCACCCGGGGGCATGTCGAACTCGGGGTCCAACGCCAGTTCGACATCCGGCTGGGCCAGGAAGGGGAGGTAGTACGGCAGTTCGGCCGCCACCGTACTGCGGCCCACCTGCAAATCGAGGATGAGGAGCGCGTGGTAGCGCCGGGCCAGGGCCAACTCTTGCTCCATCATGCTGTAGGGCATGCGCAGCCGATACAAACCCCCGCGGCCGGGCGAGCCCTGGGCGACATCGGCCACCAGGTCGATCGCCGGCACGGCGGGGCGGGAGGGCGTCAGGGCGGTGTAGGCGGCGGCCTGCCGCAGCAGCCGCGCCATGTCCTGGGCCGGCGGGTACCAGCCCAGCACCCCCATCGCCGGGCTGAGGGGGTTTCCGTAGTAGGCGACGATCCGGCGCGCCGGCAGCCAGCCGCCGCTCGGGGGGAGCACGGGCGGGGGCGTGCCCGCCGGCAGGTGCACCCCCCCCGCCAGGGGTTGCGGGGTCAGAGAGCGCAGGAGGCTCGCCAGCGCCAACCCACCCATGGGCACGAACGTGCTGGGTGGAGCCACGGTGGGGTACGGGGCGGGAGCCTCGGCCGCCAGGACGGCCGCCGGGGTCGTGGCGACCGGATCGGCGGGTCTGGGCCACCACACCAGCAGTCCGGCGGCGACGGCTGTGAGCGCCGCCCCGATGAGGGCCAACCGGCGGGTGGGGCGCTTCGCGTGCCGTCCCCTGCGGGCGGCCCGCGGGGACGGCACGCGCGGCGCCCCCGTCTCGCCCCGGCCCGCCCGCGACCCCCGGCCCGCCCGCACCACGACGCCTCCTCTTACGGGACACCACAAGTTAAGGGACACCACAAGCCACGGGTCACAACAAGTTACGGGAGACCAATAGGGGCCAGCAAGAGGGAGAGCAAGGGATACCAGGCCGGCGCTTGCCACCAGGCCGTCGAGTCCCACCAGGCCGCCAACGGGTTCCGGGGCGGCAACCTCGGACCCCGCCCCACGGCCGTCCAAGCACCCGGGCCCCGTCAAGGCACCTCAGGCACCCCCCGCTTGGACGCCGCGCGGGCGCCGCCGGTTCCCGGCGCGCCCGTGCGGCGCGGCCGCGGGACCCGCCGTCCGGGGCGCCTGCGGTATCATGGCATGGGTGCCCACGCTTGGGGGTACCGAAAGGGCGGGGAATCGGGCGTGCTCCTGCTGATCGCCTTCGCCGGGGGGCTGCTGTCCTTCTTCTCCCCCTGCGTCTGGCCGCTCTACCCAGCCTATATCGGCCAGGTGGCCACCGCCGATGAGGGCCGGGCCCTGCGGGGCGCCCTGCTCTTCACCGCCGGCTTCGCGGCCGTCTTCGTGGCCTTGGGCGCATCGGCGAGCGCGCTGGGGCAATGGCTCGCCGCCTACCACCTGCCCCTGCAGAAGGTCAGCGGCACGCTCATCTTCGCCTTCGGTCTGGCGCTGGCCGGCGTGCTGCCGGAGGCCTGGCTGGGCGGGCCGGTGGGCGT
>DAHWHV010000305.1 GCA_027335545.1 Clostridia bacterium | reverse complement strand
GCGGCGGCGCGCGGCGGGCGGCTCGCGCCGCTGGCGTGGGAGAGTCAGGTCGCGGCCGGGCCGCAGGCGGCGCGTCTGGCGGTGGTGGCGGCCGGTCCCGCGGAGCTGGCGTCGGCCCTGCGCTCGGTGGCGGTCGATCTGGAGGGGGGCGGCGAGGCCGCCGGTCCGCCCGCGTGCCCCCAGGTCTATCTGGGCGAGGGCCCCCCCCTTGGAGACGTGGCCCTGCTCTTCCCCGGCCAGGGGAGCCAGTACCTGCATATGGGCGCTGACCTGGCCATGCACTTCGACGAGGCCCGCGCGATCTGGGACCGAGCGGCCGACCTCCCCCTGACGGACGGCGCGCGCCTGGACCAGGTGGTCTTCCCCTTGCCGCTCTTCGGGGAGGAGGGGCGCGCGGCCCAGGCGGCCCGCCTGACCGCCACGGAATGGGCGCAGCCCGCGATCGCCGCCGCGAGCCTGTCCGCCCTTGCCGTGCTGCGCGCCGCCGGACTGACCCCTGCCGCCGCGGCGGGGCACAGCCTCGGGGAGCTCAGCGCCCTGTGCGCGGCGGGGGCCATGGACGAGGCGACACTGCTGACCCTGGCGGCGCGGCGCGGGGCCTGCGTGGCGCGCGCTGCGGGTGGCGGCGGCGGCGCCATGCTCGCCGTGGGGCGTGGCGCGGCGGAGTTGGCGGCTCTGCTGGCGGACTGGGGCCTGGACCTCACCCTGGCCAACCGGAACGCTCCGGATCAGACGGTGTTCTCCGGGGAGACGGGTGCGATCGCCCGCGCCGAGCAACGCCTGGGCGCCCTCGGCGTGCCCAGCCATCGACTGCGCGTGTCGGCGGCCTTTCATTCCCCCGCGATGGCGGCCGCAGCGGCAGCGTTCCGCGCCCACCTGGAGGGCGCGACGCTGTCCGCGCCGCACTTGCCCGTGTATGCGAACCGCGACGGGACCTGCTATCCCGGCGGGACGGACGCCGCGGCCCTGCGCGAGCGCCTCGCGGCCCACCTCACCGAACCCGTCCGCTTCGTGGATCAGCTCGAGGCCCTCTACGCCGCTGGCGTGCGCGTCTTTGTGGAGGTCGGTCCGGGAGCGGTGCTGACCGGCCTCGCCGCGCGCACGCTGAGGGAGCGTCCCCACTTGGCGGTTAGCGTGGATGCGGGGGGTGGCCATGGGGTGACCGGGCTCTGGCAGGCATTGGGGCGGCTCTGGGCCGCGGGCGTACCCTTGGCCCCCGCCGCGCTGTGGGGTCCGTACGCGCCCGCGCCCGCACGGCCGGAGTCCGCACTGGAGGTCATGATCTCGGGCGCCAACTATGGCCGACCCTACCCCCCGGAGAGCGGGACCGTCGTACCGCCCAACCCGGAGCCCGACCCCGCAGCCGAGGCAGCCACCGGGGCCGGCAGGGGGGCGCCGTCGCTGCCGCCCGCGACCGCGGCCATGGTCTGGGCGTCGGACGCCGCCGAGCCGGCGGCCCCGCCAGCGCCCAAGCCCCTACCGATGCGCATGCCCCCGGCGCCGCCCGCCGGCGGGTCCGTGACGCCTGCGTCCACCGCACCCCCGGCGCCCCTTCGTCCGTCCGACGCGGGGGTTGAACCCCCCGTCGCCCCCGCACCGGACGCCGCGCTCTTGGGCGCCTTCCAGGAGTGGGCCGGCCGGACCGCGGAGGCCCATCTGGCCTATCAGCGGGCGATGACGGAGGGGCACCAGGCCTTCCTCCGGGCTGCCGAGCAGGGCCTCGGGGCGCTGCTCGGCGCGGTGGCGGTGCCGCCGGCCGCCTCCGCTCTCGCGGCGTCCGTGCCGGCCGTCGTTTCCGCCGCGCCCACCACGCCGATGCCGGCGGTACCGCCCCTGGAGGAACTGCCTCGGGCACCCCTCACGGGCGTGATCGCGCTCCCGCTCGCGCTCGCCGCGGGGGCGTCGCCCTCCGGCCCCGCGGCGTCCGTGCCGGCCCCCGCTCCCGCCGCGGACCCGCGCGCGATCCTGCTGGCGGTGGTGTCGGAGAAGACGGGCTACCCGCCGGAGATGCTCGACCTGGACCTCGAACTCGAGGCGGGGCTCGGTATCGACTCGATCAAGCGCGTCGAGATCCTGGCCGGGCTGCAGGAGCGACTGCCGGGCCTGCCGGAGGTCCAGCCGGCCGACCTGGCCGGCCTCCGCACCCTGGGTCACATCCTCGCCCTGGCGGGTCGCGACGGCGCCGCCGGAACCGGGAGTCCGCCCGCCGTCTCGGCCGCTGCCGAGCCGGCCCGGGTCCCCGCCGGACCCGCCCCCCTGCCGGTCGCGCCCGCCGTCTTGCCGCCAGCCCCCGGAACCGCTCACGCCGCGACGGCGACACCCTTGGGCCGGTGGCGCGTGGTCGCCATCCCCGCCGCCCCGTCGGGCTTCGCGCTCCCTGGACTGCGCGGCGGCCGTCCGTGGTCGATCCTGGACGGGGGCTCCGGCGTGGGACCGGCTCTGGAGGCGGCGTTGCGCGCCCGCGGCGCCGCTTGTCGGCTGTCGACGAGCGTCGGCGAGGAGGCCGCGGGCGTCATCTTTCTGGGAGGGCTGGCCGAGGTCGCGGGGCCCGAGGCGGGCGCCGCCATCCAGCGTGCGGCCTTCGCGGCGGCGATCGACTTGGCGGGGCGCGGTGGCGGCGGCCTCGTCACCGTCCAGGATACCGGGGGCGACTTCGGCTTGTCCGGGCGCGCGGGAGGCCGCGCCTGGTCCGGCGGTCTCCCGGGGCTGGTGAAATCGGCGGCCTGCGAATGGCCGGACGCGGCGGTCAAGGCCCTGGATCTGGAGCGCGGCGATCGTGCTGCGGAGGCGCTGGCCGCCGCCATCGCGGCGGAACTGCTGGCGGGCGGCCCGGAGGTGGAAGTGGGCCTGCGGGCCGATGGCACACGCCTGACGCCGTGGGCGCAGCCCGGCGCCGCACCGGACGGGGAGCCGGTGCTGCCTCCCGGAGCGGTGGTGGTCGCCACCGGTGGGGCCCGGGGGATCGGCGCCGCCTGTCTGGTGGCCTTGGTCCGGTCCACCCCGCTGCGTCTGGTGATCCTCGGGCGGACCCCGCTCGATCCCGAGCAGGCCGGGCTCGCCCACGCACAGGACGAAGGGGCCCTGCGGCGCCTCCTGTCGGAGCGGGCCCGGGCCGAAGGGCGCTCGCCGACCCCCGCCGAGGTGGCTGCGGCGGCGACGGGTCTGCTCGCCGGGCGAGAGGCCCGGCGGCATGTGGCCGACCTCCGCCTGGCGGGCGCCCAGGTGCGTTATCTGGCCGTGGACGTCCGCGACGCGGAGGCGGTGGCGGCGGCGATCCAGGGCGTGCGCCGCGAGTGGGGCCCGATCGCCGGGGTCATCCACGCGGCGGGCGCTCTGGCCGACCGCTCCCTGCGCGAGAAGACCCCGTCGGACTTCGCCCTGGTCTTCGGGACGAAGGTGGAGGGCCTCCGGAACCTGCTGGCGGCCGTCGCTGACGATCCGCTGCGGCTGCTCTGCTGCTTCTCGTCCTTGGCGGGCCGCGCGGGCAACGGTGGCCAGGCCGACTACGCGCTGGCCAACGAGACGCTCACCCAGGTGGTCCTGGCCGAGGCCGCGAGGCGCGGCCAGGAATGCGTCGCCCGCTCCATCGCCTGGGGTCCTTGGGAGGGGGGCATGGTCACGGCTGCGCTACGGGCCCACTTCGCGCGGCGGGGCGTACCGCTGATCCCCCTGGAGGCCGGGGCCCGGGGCTTTGTGGCGGAGACCGCTCGGGACGCCGGCGGGGCGGCGGTGGTCGTGGCGGCGGGCGGGGCCGCGCTGGAGGTGGGCCGCCGCCGGACGATGGAGGTGACCATCGACGCCGCCTCCGACCCCCAGGTGGGGGACCACCGCATCCAGGGCCTCGCCGTCCTCCCGTTGGTGATGGGTCTGGAGTGGTTCGCCCGCGCCGCGACCGCCCTCCGGCCCGGGTGGCACCTGGCCGCCCTGCGCGATGTGCGCGTGCAGCGCGCCGTGCGCCTACCCGAGTTCGCCGAGCGCGGTTCCCGGTTCCTGGTGCGCACCACCGACGGCCCCGACCCGGACAGTCTCGGCTTGGAACTGGCCGCCGCCGACGGTGGCGTGCACTACACGGCGGTGGCGGAACTCCGGGCGCCGTGCGAGCCGGCCGACCCCCCCGCGGCGCCCGCCGAGATCCCCGGAGGGGCCTGGCCCTGGACGGCCGAGGAGGCGTATGAGAGCGGCCGGCTCTTCCACGGCCCCCGCTTCCGGGCGCTCCGGCGCCTGGAAGCCGTCTCGGCCGAGTGCGCCTCGGCCCGGGCCGTTGGCATCGCCGCCCTGGACTGGCCCCCGGCGGTCTGGCGGACGGACCCCGGCCTGCTGGACGCGGGCCTGCAACTCGCGTTGCTCTGGGCCCTGCACACGCTCGGCCGTCCGTCGCTGCCCACCGCCGTGGAGCGCTTCGTGCAGTACCGCGCGGGTCCGGTGGCGGCGGAGGTGCGGTGCCTGTTGCGCAGCCGCCTCGCGGGGTCGCTGCGCACCGTCTCGGATGTGGTCTTCGTGGCCCCTGACGGCACGACCGTCGCCCTGCTGCAGGGCCTCCACATGCACCTCCAGGAGGGCGGCGCCTGATGGAGGCGCCCATCGCCATCGTTGGTCAGGGCTGCGTCCTGCCGGGCGCCCTCGGCCCGGGTGCCCTCTGGGACCTGGTGCGGGAGGGCCGCTCGGCCCTGGGCCCTGCACCGGCGGGGTCCTGGCGGGTGCAGCGACCCGGCCCGGGGGATGCGGAGGGACCCCCCTGGCACACCTGCGGCGGGTTCGTGCGCGGCTTCGACGCCGTCTTCGACGCCCGCGGCCTGGGTCTGGCCGAGGAGGAGGTGCGGGCCTTCGACCCGCTGCTGCACTGGCTGTTGCACGCGGGCCGGGCCGCCCTGTGCGACGCCGGCCATGACCCGCGCCGCCCCTCCGCTCGAGTGGGGGCCGTCGTCGGCATCCTGTCGCTGCCCACCCCCGCCCTATCGCGCTTTGCGGAGAGCGTCTGGCTGGATGGGCTGCCGGTTGGCGCGCTGGGGACCGTGGGGCCCGAGCCGTGCCCCGCCCCGCGCAACCGTTTCCTGTCCGGGCTGCCGGCGCACCTGGCGGCTGCGGCGCTCGGAGTGGGCGGCGGCGCCTTCGCCCTGGACGCGGCCTGCGCTTCCTCGCTGTATGCGGTGAAGCTGGCCTGCGACCGCCTGCGCGACGGGGAAGCGGACCTGATGCTCGCCGGGGCCGTCAGCGCGGCCGACCCCCTCTTCCTGCACATCGGCTTTCGGGCGCTGCGCGCCCTCAGCTTCACGGGCCAAAGCCGGCCGTTCCACCGCGACGCGGACGGCCTGGTGCCGGCCGAGGGCGCCGCCTGCGTCGCCCTGAAGCGGTTGGAGGACGCCCGGCGTGCCGGAGACCGCATCCTGGGCGTCATCCGGGGCGTCGGGCTCTCCAACGACGGCGGGAGCCAGGGCCTGCTCGCCCCGGCGGAGGAGGGCCAGGTCCGCGCGCTGGAACTGGCCTACCGCGAGGCCGGGCTGCGGCCGGCGGACGTCTCGCTGATCGAATGCCACGCGACGGGTACCCCGACGGGGGACGCCACCGAACTGCGCAGCCTCGGCCGGGTGTTCGTGGGTGTCGACGGACTGCCGCTGGGCTCGCTCAAGTCGAACCTGGGGCACCTGCTGACCGCCAGCGGCTTGGCCGGCCTGTTGAAGGTGTTGGCCGCCATCGGCGCGCGCGTCCGGCCCGCCTCGCTCCACGCGGCCCCCCCGCTTCCCGCCCTCCGGGAGACGCCGTTTCGTCTCCTCGGCGCGCCGGAACCGTGGGAGGCGCCGGGGCTGCGGCGGGCGGCCGTCAGCAGTTTCGGTTTCGGCGGCTGCAACGCGCACCTGATCGTCGAGGAGTGGGCGGACGGGCAGGGGCACCCGCGGCCGTCCCCGAGCCGCATGCGGCGGCCGGAGGCGGAGGTCGCGGTGGTCGGGGTCGGCGTGTGCGCGGGCGCGGCGGTCGGCGCACGCGCCTTCGCCAGCACCCTCCTGGCCGGCGGGAGGCCAGACTCCGCTCCGCCGGGCGTCCCGTTGGGCGAACTCCGCTTTCCCCCGCGGGACCTGGAGCGGATCCTGCCGCAGCAGTTGCTGGTGTTGGTCGCGGCGCGCGAGGCCCTCGCGGGAAGCGCGCCGGTGGCGGCTGAACGCCTCGGCGTGCTGGTCGGCATGCAGTGCGATGCCGAGATCGCCCGGCACGGGGCCCGGCGCCGCATGGGGGATTGGGTGCAGCAGTGGCGTCTGGCGGGCCTGCCGATCTCCGACGCCTGGCTCGCCGCGGCCCTGGATGGGGTCGGGCCGCCGACGGATGCGGCCGCGGTGTTGGGGCTCCTACCCAACGTGGCGGCCAACCGGGTGAACCGGCAGTGGGGCTTCGGCGGCCCCAGTTTCACCGTCGCCGCGGAGGAGTGCTCCGGCCCGCGGGCCTTGGCCATCGCGGCACGGGCGCTCCGCGCCGGGGAACTGGACGCGGCCCTGGTCGCCGCCGTCGACCTCTGCCGGGAGCCCGTCCACGCCCGGGCGGCGGAGGAGGTGCTGCCGCCTGCCCTGCGCCATCCGGGGGACGCCGCCGTGGCGCTGGTCTGCAAGCGCCGGGCGGACGCGGAGCGAGACGGGGACCGCATCTACGCGGTCCTGGGCGGGGAGGCCCCCGCAGAGCTTTGGGTCCTCGGGGAACCGTCGGACCCGGTGACTCCCCTGTTCGGCCATGCCCATGCCGCGTCTGGGTTGCTCTTGGTGGTGGCGGCGATCCTGGCCTGCCACCACCGGGCGCTCCCGGCGGTGGGAGAACGCCCACGGCCGTGGTTGACGCCCGGCCGGGCCCCCGCCGTGGAGGTGCGGGTGCCCGCGCTGGGGGACCAGGAGACGCGGACGCGCGTCCGGGGTGTGGGCACGGGCGCCGGGATCGCCTTGGCCCGCCCCGCCTCCGGGCGTGGCCCCGACCTGGCCCCGGGGCACGGCCCGGACCCGGACCCCCGCGTCGGCGCGGACCGGCGTGGCGGGGGTCTGGCCTTCGTCTTTGCCGGCGCGGCGAGCGCCTACGCGGGGATGGGCGCGGAGGTGCTGCTCGCCTGCCCGGACCTGGTCCAGGCGGCCGCCCTCCGGCTGGGCGGTGCCGTGGCCGACGCGGCGTGGGCTTGGGGGCAGGGGCCTCCGGGAGAGCCCAGCGCCTTTGGCAAGCTCGCCGCAGCCTCGCTCCTGACCCAGGTCCACGCCGAGTTGGCCCTGCGTGTCCTGGGCCTGCGTCCCCAGGCCGCCCTCGGGTTCTCCTCCGGGGAAACGAACGCCCTAGCGGCGCTCGGCGCCTGGTCCGACCTCGGTGCCCTCGCCGACGACCTGCGCAGGGTGTATGCCGCGGAACTCGGCGGCACCTTCGACGCTGTCGCCCGCGCCTGGGGCTTGCCGCCCGGCACCCCGGTGCGCTGGGCTGGCTGGCGCCTGTTGCACCCCGTCGAGGCGGTGCGCGCCGCCCTCGCGGGGGAGACGCGCACCCGGCTGACCGCGATCCACGCCGCGGCGGACTGCGCGATCGCCGGGGACGCCGACGGCTGCGCCCGCGTGATCGCCCGCCTCGGGGCGGCGGCCGTCCCCCTCGGCTACGACCTGGCGGTGCACTGCCCGGAGGTGCTGCACGTCCGCGACGCCTGGCGGGCCATCCACTGCCGCCCCACGACGGCGCCCGCCGGCATCCGCTTCTATAGCGGCGCCAGCTGTGCGCCCTACGTCCCCGACGCGGATGGGGCGGCCGACGCGCTGCTGGCGATGGCCTGCGCACCGGTGGACTTCCCGGCCCTGATCCGGCGCGCGTGGGACGACGGGGTCCGCGTGTTCCTCGAACTGGGCCCGCGCGACCTCTGTACGCGCTGGATCGCGGAGGCTCTGGCCGGGCGGGAGCACGTCGCGGTGGCCCTGGATGTTGCGGGCACCCCTGGCTTGGCGCAGGCGGCGCGCGCGGCCGAAGCCCTCGCCGCCGCCGGCGTCGCGGTCGACGCCGAGGCCTTGGCGGCCCGCCGACCAGCGGCCGACCCGACCCCGGACGGCGCGGAGTGGACGATTGCCCTGCACTGGCCGCGGGTGGTCGTGCCGCCGCTGCCAGGAGCCTTGCCCCGGGCGCTCGGCGGCGAGGCCGAGCGTAGCCCCAAGGCGGTGGGGGTCGCGCGGGAGCGACCCGTCCTGGTCGTGCCAGGAGCCGCGGAGAGAGGCGCCGGTTGGCAGGGTGTTCTCGCCGCGGCCCACAGCGGGTTCCTCGAGCAGCAGGGCCAGGCGCACCGCCAGTTTCTGGAGGTGCAGACGGCAGGGTGGCGGGCGTTGCTGTCGGCGGTGTCCGCACCGCCGACAGCAACGCCTAGGCGCGGGGGTCTGACGGAGCCGGCTGCTCCGGAGCAGCCGGCCCCCCCCATGCCCGCTGCCCCCATGCCCGCTGCCCCCATGCCCGTCGCCCCCCTGCCTTCCGCCCCCCTGCCTTCCGCCCCCCTGCCCCCTGGCCCTCGGCCCCGTTCCGGGGCCGCGCGGACCCCCACCCCGCGTCTGGAGGGGCGTGCCTCCCTGCGCGCTCCCCACCTCCCGCTGGGCCCCGCGCCGGACTTGCCGGACAGCGCGCTTCGTCTGTCGCGCCTGGACCTGGAGTGTCTGGCCGGTGGGCGCATCTCGGAGGTGTTCGGCCCGGACTTCCGTGCGCAGGATGGCTATCGCCGCCAAGTGCGCCTGCCCCGGCCGCCCCTGCTGTTGGTCGACCGGGTGGTGGGCCTCTGGGGCCTGGCCGGCGGGATGGGGCGCGGGCGGGTGCTGACCGAGACCGATGTCGCGCCAGACGGCTGGTACCTCGACTGCGGGCGGATGCCCGCGGGGCTCATGGTCGAGGCGGGGCAATCCGACTTGTTGCTCATCTCCTGGCTGGGTGCGGACCGCCACAATCGGGGGGAGCGGGTGTATCGGCTGCTGGGCTGCGAGTTGGAATTCCACGGCGACCTGCCGCGCGCCGGAGAGACGCTCCGCTATGACATCCGGGTGGATGGTCACGCGCGCCACGGGGATGTACGGTTGTTCTTCTTCTCCTACGATTGCAGTGTGGAGGGTCGGCGCCGCCTGTCCGTGCGCAACGGCCAGGCCGGGTTCTTCAGCGACGAAGAACTGCGCGGCTCGGCCGGGGTGGTGTGGGACGCCGCGGGCGCGCTCCCGCGCGGCGCTCGGGTCGACCCCCCCGCCGTGCGTTGCTCGAAAGAGGCCTTTTCGGCGGAGGAGGTCGGGGCCTTCGCCGCGGGTGACCTGGAGCGCTGCTTCGGGGCAGCGTTCGCCGCCGGGCGGGCGCACGTGCGGACCCCCGGCCTGCCCGCCGGGCGGATGCGGCTGTTCTCGCGGGTGGCGCGCTTCGATCCCCGAGGCGGGCCCTGGGGGCGCGGGTATCTGCGGGCGGAAGCGGACCTGCATGGCGACGAGTGGTTCTTCCCCGGGCACTTCCAGGACGACCCGGTGATGCCGGGCACGCTGATGTGCCAGGCCTGCCTGCAGGCCATGGCCTTTTACCTGACGGCCCTGGGGTTCACCCTGGACCGGGACGGCTGGCGGTTCGCGCCGGTCCCGGGCGAGCCGTACCGCATGGTCTGCCGCGGCCAGGTCACGCCCTCGGCGCGGCGCCTGGTTTATGAAGTGTTTGTGCACGAGGTGTGTGGGGGACCCGAGCCGACGCTCCGGGCCGACCTGTTGCTCACGGTGGACGGGCTGAAGGTCTTCCACGGCGAGGGGATGGGTCTGCGCTTGGTGCCGGACTGGCCCCTGACGTCGCGTCCCGACCTGCTCGCGGGTGCGGCCGTGGGCCGCCGGGCGCCGGGCGGGGCGGGCCTGGACGAAGCGGCGCTGCTGGCCTGCGCCTGGGGCCGCCCGTCGGACGCCTTCGGCGAGGCCTTCGGCGTCTTTGACGGGCCCCGCCGGTTGCCGCGGCTGCCTGGCCCCCCGTACCTCTTCATGACGCGGGTGCGCCACGTCGAGGGTCAGGGCGCGGGGGCCGTCGCGGAGGTGGAATACGACGTCCCGCCCGATGCCTGGTACTTCCGGGGGGGCGGCAGCGGGGCGATGCCCTTCTGCATCCTCTTGGAGGCCGCACTCCAGCCCTGCGGCTGGTTGACGGCCTACCTGGGCGTCCCCCTGGCTTCGGCGCGGGACCTGCACTTCCGCAACCTCGACGGGACTGCGGTGACACTGGCCGCGGTCCGCCCCGACGCGGGGACGCTGGTGACCCGGGCCGAGGTGCGCAGCGTGTCGCGGGCCGGAGCGACCGTGATCGAGGCGTTCCGCGTCCGCTGCACCTGTGGGGACCGCACGGTCTTCGAAATGGAGACCGTGTTCGGCCACTTCACCGCCGAAGCCCTGGCGCAGCAGGTGGGCCTGCCGGGGCCCGACCGCGGCCACGACCCCGAGCAGGCCCTCGACCTAGACCTGTGGGAGACGGTGGCGTCCCTCGGGACCGCCGGTCCGCCGCTCCCCGGCGGTGAACTCCGCCTGCTGGACCGCCTGACCGGCTGGTGGCCGCGCGGCGGCCGCGCCGGGCTCGGCCGCATCCGCGCCCGCAAAGGCATTGATCCGGGCGAGTGGTTCTTCAAGGCGCATTTCTTCCAGGACCCGGTCCAGCCCGGGTCCCTGGGGTTGGAGGCTATGGCCCAGCTCTTGCAGGTCCACATGCTCCGCGCCGGCCTGGCCGAGGGACTGGCCGAGCCGCGCTTCGAGCCGCTCGCCCTGGGCGAGCCCCTGACCTGGAAGTACCGAGGACAGGTGGCGCCCACCGACGGCGAGATCGAAGTCGAGTTGGAGGTGACCGCCGTGCAGCGGGGGCCGACCGGCGTCCTGGCCCGGGCCGACGGCTGGCTCTCCGTGAACGGGCTGGCGATCTACCACGCCCGCGGCTTGGCCATGCGCGTCGTGCCCGGCGCGTGCGTGGAGGATGAGGCCGCCAGCGACCCGGCGGCCGCCCCGCAGCGAGGGCGGCGCGCCGGCCGGGGGGCGACGGCTGGAGAGCCCGGCGTGGCGCGCTCCGGAGACGGCGCGCCGCCGGACCCGGGCTGGCCGTCGTGTGGTCCGCCGGAACTCGATGCCATCCGGTCCCACTGGCGGGCGGCATTGGGCATTGGGCCGTGGGTCGGCGAGGACGTCCACCTCGCGCTCATCCGCCGCTTCGTCCGGGGGGTGGCGGTGTCCGATCCCGCCGCCACCGCAGGGGTGCGCGGCCGACCCGTGCTGTTCTGCGCCAACCACCAAACCGGGATCGAGTCCCTGCTCTTCTGCACCCTCGCGCGCGTCCTGCACGGGACGCCCGTGGTCGGCCTGGCCAAGGTCGAGCACCGGGACAGTTGGCTCGGTGGCCTGATCGCCGACCTGGCGCGGTATCCGGGTGTCGACCTGGGGGCGCCGCTGGTCTTCTTCGACCGCGCCGACCCGGGCTCGCTCCTGGGTCTGCTGGAGTCCCTGCGCCTCCGGATGGGGGGTGGCGTTTCGGTCCTGGTCCACGTGGAGGGCACGCGGGCGCTGACCTGCCGGCAGAGCGTGTCGCGCATGAGCGCCAGCCTGGTCGACCTGGCCCTGGCCGCAGGTGCGCCGATCGTCCCGCTGCGCTTCGCCGGGGGCCTGCCGGTCGATCCCGCGCCCCAGCGGCTCGAGTTCCCCGTGGGGTACGCGGCCCAGGACTACCACCTGGGCGCGCCCATCCAGCCGGAGGCGCTACGGCCGCTCACCATCGCCGAGCGCACGCGGGTCGTCCTGGAGGCGATCCGCCGCGCCGGGCCGGCGGCGGAGGAGGAGGTGCCCAACGCGCCCGATCCGTCGTTCGCCGAGGAGGTGGCCGGGCATGCGCAGCGCAGCGGGATCGCGCTGGGCGACGCCGTGGTCCTGCGGGCGCTGTGCGCCATGCTGCCGGAGGCGTGCGCGGACACGCGCCGGGTCGTCCTGGGCCTGGGCGCCGAGCGGTCGGCCTCGCCTCCTGGCGCGCTCGCGGCGTGGCTGGAGGCGTTCGCCGGGCGACTGCACGGGGGGCGGGGCGTCGAGGGGGAGGGCCGGAGGTGACGGAGCCGATCTGGTCCCGGGCGACTCCCGTTGTCGATGCGTCGGCCCAGGCGAGCCGCCCGCCCGGGAAGAGAGCGGGACCGGGTGAGGCGGTGGATGTCTGGCGCGCCACCCTCCATGCGGGGGCCCGCTGGGACCCCGACCCCGTGCCCGCGCTGTCCGCCGACGAACGCGCTCGGCTGGCCGGGTACCGCGACCCCGCCGCGGGTCGGCGCTTCGCGGTGGGGCGGAGCACGCTGCGGCGCCTGCTGGCGGGATACCTGGGGGTGGGGCCCGAGTCCCTCTCCTTCCGTTACGGGACCCACGGCAAGCCCGCCCTGGGGGGGCCGTGGGCGGGCCTCGGGTGGGAGTTCAACGTCGCCCACACCGGGGACGTGCTGCTGTGCGCCATCACCCGCGGCGCCCCGCTGGGCGTGGACATCGAGGCCCTGCGCCCGGTGCCCTTGGCGGAACGCATCGCGCGCGCCCACCTGTCTCGCGCCGAATGGGCGGAGTTCGAGGCCCTGGCCGCCCCGGACCGCTCGGCGGCCCTGCTGCGGGCCTGGACGCGCAAAGAGGCCTACGCCAAGGCAGAGGGTCTGGGTCTGCACCGCCCGCTGCGGGAGGTGGAGGTCACCTTTCGCCCCGGGCTGCCCGCCTGCCTCCGGCGCGTGTCCGGGGCCCCGCCGCCCGCCGGGTGGTCCCTGCGGGCCTGGGCGCCCCTGCCCGGCCTCACCGCCGCCCTTGTCACGGCTGGCGGCGACCCTGCGCTACGCTTCTGGTCCTGGCCCGACGACTGGCCCGAGGCCTGATGTCGCCGCCGTTCCGCCGCGCAGGTACACGTTGGGAGGTACACGCAGGTGTCGGTGACGGCCGTTTCCGCCCCGCCTCCGTCGGCCTTGGCGGCCGCTGCGGCGGCCGGGTTTCCCCCGCTGGGTTGGTGGGTGCCGGCGGGCGAGCCCGTCTTCGATGCCCCCGGCATCGGGGCCGCTGTGGCGCGCCTCCGGAGCCCGCTCCCCGTCCTCTGGCACCCGCAGCGCCGCGGCCTCGGGGTCGTGGCGGGCGGGCGGCCATTGCCCGCGGAGGCGGCGGCGCCGCCAGAGGCGCTCCCGCTCGTGGGCAGTTTGCCGGCGGTCTACCCGGAGTGGCTCGGCGATCCCGCCTTCCAAGCCGCCCATGGGGTCCGCTACGGCTATGTCGTCGGCGAGATGGCCAACGGGATCGCCACGGGCCGCATGGTCGTGGCCGCCGCGCAGGCCGGGCTGTTGGGGTTCTTCGGGGCGGCCGGCCTGCTTCCCGCGCGGGTCGAGCGGGAGATCGCCGCGATCGCGGCCGACCTAGGCCCGAGCGGCCTCCCGTGGGGCGCCAATCTTATCCACAGCCCCAACGAGCCGGCGATCGAGGAGGCGGTGGTCGACCTCTATCTGCGACGCGGGGTGCGGCGCGTGTCGGCCTCGGCGTTCATGGCCCTGCGGCCGAGCGTGGTGCGGTACGCCTGCGCGGGGCTGAGTCGCGACGGGGCGGGACGGATCGTCCGGGCCCACCACGTCTTCGCCAAGATCTCCCGCCCCGAGGTGGCGCGCCAGTTCATGTCGCCGCCGCCCGCGGCGATGCTGGACGCGCTTGTCTCGGCCGGGCGTCTCACGCCGGAAGAGGCCGCCCTGGGCGCCCGCCTGCCCGTGGCCGAGGACGTCACGGTGGAGGCCGACTCGGCGGGGCACACGGACAACCGGCCCCTCACGGGACTCCTGCCGACCGTCCTGTCGCTGCGGGATGCCTTGGCGGCGGGGCAGGATCACGGCTGTGCCGTGCGCGTCGGGGCGGCCGGAGGGCTGGGCACGCCGCAGGCGGTCGCGGCGGCGTTCGCCATGGGGGCGGCCTACGTGCTCACGGGTTCGGTCAATCAGGCCGCCACGGAGGCCGGGCAATCGGAGGCGGGACGCCGCCTGCTCGCCCGGGCCGAACTCACGGACGTGATGATGGCTCCGGCGGCGGACATGTTCGAGCTGGGGGTCCGGGTGCAGGTGTTGCGGCGCGGTACGCTCTTCGGTCCCCGGGCCTCGCAACTGTACGACTTGTTCACCGCGTACCCGAGCCTGGAGGCGCTGCCGCTCGATGCCCGGACGCGCTTGGAGCGCGACGTGTTCCACATGCCGCTCGATGAGGTGTGGGCGGTCACCCGCTCGTTCTTCCAAGGCCGCGACCCCAGCCAGTTGACCCGTGCCGCCGGTGACCCCAAGCATCGCATGGCCCTGGTGTTCCGTTGGTACCTGGGCAACGCCAGCCGATGGGCCATCGGCGGCGAGGCGGGCCGCCAGGCCGACTACCAGATCTGGTGCGGGCCGGCCATGGGCGCGTTCAACGACTGGGTCGCGGGTTCGTTTCTGGCGGACCCCGCCAACCGCGGCGTGGTCCAGATCGCTCTCAATCTCCTGGAGGGCGCCGCCCACGTGACGCGGGCCCAGCAGGCCCGCGCCGCGGGCTTGCCGGTGCCGCCCGCCGCCTTCCGCTTCGCCCCGAGGCCGCTGTCATGAGCCCGCCCCCGACGCAGCCGGCGGTGGAGGGGTTGCGGCCCGCCCCGCCGCGCCGGCGCGCGTTCCCGGCCTCTGCGTTCCTCGGCTGGGCCAACCTGACCACTTCGGGGGTCGCCGCCGCTGGCTTCCTGGGGGTGCTGCTGGTCCCCGCCCATCCCCGCGTCGCTGTTACGTTGCTGTGCGTGGCCACGGCCCTCGACCGTCTGGATGGTTTGGTGGCGCGGCGTCTCGGGCAGGTCTCGGCCTTCGGCGCCCAACTGGACAGCCTGGCGGACGCCTTGGCCTTCTGCGCCCTGCCCGCCGCGCTGGCCACCGCGGTCGGGGGGCGGGGCCCGCTGGCGGACGCCGCCGCCGTGGCCTTCGTCCTTTGCGGGCTCTGGCGGCTCGCCCACTTCAATCTGCACGGCCTGGGGGAGGGGGCTCAGGGTGGCCTCTACACCGGCGTGCCCACGACGATCGCGGCCAGTTGGTGGCTGGTGCTGGCCCCACTCCTCACCCACCTCCCACCCGCCAGCCGCGCGCCCGCGGCCGACGTGGTCACGGTCGTCGCCGCCCTGGCGATGGTGAGCAAGTTGCCCTACCCCAAGGACGGACCCGCGACGCGCGTCCTCTACGCCTTGGTCCCAGCGGCGACCGCGGCGGTGTGGCTGTGGCGGGCATAGCGGCAAGCCTCCTCCAACCCCTACGCCGCGGGCGCTTCCGCCGGTTGGCCGCGGCGAACGGCCTCAGCCTCTTCGCCGAGTACACCCAGCTGGTCGGGCTGGCCGGCGTCGCCTTCGCGACGTTGCACCACGCCTCGGCTTGGGCGGCGGTGCTCTTGGCGCAGGCGCTCCCGCAGGGTCTGCTCCTGCCCATCGGGGGGCTCGCCGCCGACCGGTACGGCCCGCGGATGGTCGCGGCGGTGACCGGGGCCGCGCAGGCGGTGCTGGCGGCCGCGATGGCCCAACTCGCGGCCGGTCGCGGGCCCGCCGCTTGGGTGCCCTTCGCTTACGCCGCGCTGCTCGGAGCCTTGATGGCCTTCGCCCTTCCCGCGTTCAGTGCGATGGTCGCCGATGTGGTGCCCCTCGCCGAGACGCGCGGCGCGAACAGCCTGCTGCAAGTGGTGGACAACCTGACCCGCTTCCTGGGCCCGGTCGCCGCTGCGGTGGCGCTGCCTCAGGGTGGCGGCCTGCCGTTCCTGCTAGCCGCCACCGCATGGGGGGCCAGCGCAATCGCCGCCCTCGGGACGATGGGTCCCCCCCGGCACCGGCCGCCACCTGCCGGTGCCGGCCCCCTGGGGGCCGGCCTACGAGCGCTGCGCCAGGATCCGATCCTGTCCGCGCTGCTGCCGGCGGTGGCGATCTTTGCCCTGGGGTACGCGGACGCCACCTACGTCGGCCTGCCCGCGCTGGCGACGCTGGCCTTCGGCACCGGGCCCTCCGGCACCGGGACGCTCTACGCGGCCTCCGGCGTCGGCGCCCTGATCGGGGCGCTGGCGGTCGGTGCGTCCCGGCGCATCTCCCGCCCAGGTACGCTGGGGGTCGGCGCGGCGGTCGC
>DAHWHV010000286.1 GCA_027335545.1 Clostridia bacterium | reverse complement strand
CCCCCAGGGCGTCGCGCAGCAGGCGATAGACGCGCCGTACCACCACCGGCCGGGCGCAGCGCACCTCGCAGGCGAGACCGGGCCGCCCCCGCTGGCGCGCGCCGGCCCCGCCCTGGGGGCCCGTGCCGGGCGGGGCCGCGGGGGCGCCGGTCAGCAGGAGGGACCCCGCCGCCCGGATCAGGCCGTGCAACTCCGCCCGGGCCTGGGCGGCTGCGCGCGGCTGCGCGCCGAGTTCCTCCTTCACCTTCAGCGCGAACGTGTCCGCAGGCAGGCGCGGGCGTGCGCCCACACCCGGGGGCGACCCGGGCGCGGACCGTGCCCCGGCCCCCCGCCTCCCACCGACCAGTGGGCCCCCCTCCCCCCCGCACCCACCTGCCGCGGTCGCCGGGTCAGGCCTCATCGCTCCGCCCGCGCCGCCCCTGGCGCAGCCGCTCCTGCAGGAAGTAGTAGTCGAACAGGTGCCGCGGCCCAGGTGGGCCCAGGCGCTCCAGCGCCTCCTCCAGGATGGCGGCGGCCAGGCGATCGGGGTCGTGCCGCACCAACCCCGTCGGTGTCAGCACGTCCCTGGCCAAGACGTGGACACCGAGGCTCGCGCACCGCTCCACATCGGCCACGACCGGGCGCGCCCCCTGGTCCCGGTACGGGCCCAGCCGGTGGTCCGCCAGGCGCCCGCTGTGGACCAGCACCACATCCACGCCGGGCCGGCCCACATGCTCCTGGAGGGCCGCGAGGTGGTCCGCCGCCGAGTAGCCGTCGGTCTCCCCCGGTTGCGTCATCCCGTTCACCACGAAGACCCGCAGGGCGTGGCTGCGGCGAAAGGCCGCCAGGACCTCCGGGAGCAACAGGTTCGGCAGGAGGCTCGTGTACAGGCTTCCGGGGCCGACGACCACCACGTCGGCCTCCTCGATGGCCTGCACCGTGTGCGGCAGCGCCGCGGGAGCCTCCGGTTCGAGCCGCAGCCGCCGGATGCGCCGCCCGGCGGCGGCGATGGCCGTCTCGCCGCGCACGATCGAGCCGTCCCCCATCTCCGCGACCAGGGTGACGTGCTCCACGGTCGAGGGGAGCACGCGCCCCCGCACCGCCAGGACGCGGCTGGCCGCCTCGATGGCCCGCACGAAGTCGCCGGTGACCTCGGCCAACCCGCCCAGCAGGAGATTGCCCACCGTGTGGCCGGCCAGGCCCCCCTTCTCAAAGCGGTGGCCGAAGACCTCTTCCATCAGTGGCTCCGTGTCCGCCAGCGCCAGCAGGCAGTTGCGGATGTCGCCCGGCGGCAGGATGCCCAACTCCCCGCGCAGGCGGCCCGAACTCCCGCCATCGTCGCCCACCGTGACGATCGCCGTGATGTTGCCGGTGTACTCCTTGAGCCCCCGGAGCAGGACGGGCAGGCCCGTGCCCCCGCCGATGGCCACCACCCGGGGCCCCCGACCCGCGCGGCGGCGGAGGAACAGGGCCTCCCCCAGGGCGTCGGCGGCATCGGGCGCCAGGACCTCCAGGACCGATAGGACGGCGCCGCGCACGGCCAGGGCGCCACAGACGCCGCCGAGGAGCAGGAAACCGGCGGCCAGGGCCCAGCGGGGCAGGTCGGCGCCGCTACGCCCCCGGAGCGCGTGCGCGATGGCAGCCGCCACCGCCGGGACGGCCCCCGGGGAGAGGGAGAAGGCCACGCCGAAGCCCAGCAGGGCCATGGAGAGGGCGAACAGCATCAGCCAACGCTTGACGCGCAGGCCCGGATAGAACCAGCGCAGTAGGCGCACTGCCGGACGGTCCCCCCTTTCGGCCGCCGGCCCGGCCCGCGGCCGCCGCGCCCCCCCCCCGC
>DAHWHV010000278.1 GCA_027335545.1 Clostridia bacterium | reverse complement strand
GCCTTGTACTTGGCGTCCACGATCACCAGCGCACGTCGCCCGCGCGCGCGGATCACCACATCCGGTGCCAGGTGCCCGAGAGACGGCGCCGAGCGTGTCCCCCAGCGGATCGGCACCCAGGAGGCGCGCTCCCGGGCCGTCGACACCGAGCCGCCGATGGATTCGGCCCAGCGCCGCGCCGTGGCGACCACGAAGCCCTCCCACAACTCGGCCAACCCCGAGGACCAGGCCAGTCCGTGGAGTTCCGCCGGCCCACCCAGGCCACGTTCGTCCGCGACCCAGCTCAGCGCCTGCAGGCCCGCTGTCACGGCCGCCTCCCCGAGGGCCGGGTGGATGGCCGTCGCCCGCGGCCGTTGGGAGGGGACATCGGCCAGCGTCGCCAGCAGGGCGACGGCCTCTTCGGCCAGGCGCAGGGCGAGGCGGTCCTGACCCGCTGCCGTGAGCAGGGCGGCCCGGACCCGCTGCAGCGCCCAGCGGACCTCGGCCCGCACGCGGGGATCCGGCCCCAGTTCGGGGAAGCGGCAGGGGAAGTGGCCCCACCGGCCACGCGGCCAGTGGTGGGCGGCGTAGCTGGTCCAGTCCACCCGGCCGCGCACGCCGGGTCGGACCTCTTCGGCCATGCGGTAACCGCGGCGCAGGGCCGCCAGCAGCGCCCGGAGGCGGTGCAGCACCGGACCGGCGATCACCCAGGGCGGCACCTCCCGGCCGCTGCCGGGGACCAGCGGCAGGGGGAGCATCTCGGGAACGGCGCTCCAGCCGGTCTGCTCCAGCACGTGGCCGATGCCCGCCCAGCTGAAGCGGGGGCGGACCACCAGGCCGGCGCGCACGTGTGCGCTGCGCCCGGAGCGTAGGGGGATCGCCCCGATCCGGGCCCCCGGATAGAGGCGCACGCGCATGTCGCGAGGCCCGGCCTCGGCTGCGGCGCGCACGTCGAGGGCCGCGAGGGCGGCGCCGTTCTGGCGCAGGAAGCCCTGGAGGGCGTCGTCCCAGGAGCGCCCTTCCGGCGGGAGCTCGATGGGCTGGCCGCCGTCCGTGGCCACGTGCAGGGGCAGCCGCCGGGGCAGGGGGACGCTCGGGCGTGCCGCCGGCCGGGGCCGACGGGACGGACGCGCCCGCCGCTCCGGTGCGTCCGAGGCCACCCGCCCCACCTCCCACCCTACTGCCGCACCGGACCGGCTGCGGGGCCTAGGCCCCGATCTGATCGGCGAGCCAATCGCGCACCGTCTGCACCTCGGCGGCGGCCCCTCCCAGCAGGCCCGCGGCGAGGTACTCGTCCAGTAGGGGCAGGAGGTCGTGCCGCAGGCGCCGGGTGAGGTGGGTTACGTCGTTGGCCAGGAAATAGGCCTGGCCGGGGATCAGCGGCAGGACGTCGTCGGCGGCGAACTCGATGAAGGCCGCACTGAGGCGGTCAAAGGCCTCCGTGGCCAGGGGCAGGCCCTGCGCGGCGACCGGGGCGCGGTCGGGGTGGAGGGTGACGAAGGCGAAGCGCCGCCGAATCGCCAGGTCGATGGACGCGATGCTGCGGTCGGCCGTGTTCATGGTCGCCAGCACGTGGAGGTTGGCAGGCAGGCGCAGGCGCGCCCGTCCGTTCCAGGCGTGGGGCAGGGTGATCTCGCGCTCCTGCCCTGGCTCAAACAGCGAGATCGCCTCGCCTAAGACCTTGGCCAGGTCGCCGCGGTTGATCTCATCGATTCCGAGCAGGAAGGGCGCCTCCCCGCAGCGCTCGGACTCCTCCACCGCCTGCAGCAGCCAGCCGGCGCGGACGTGGAACCCAAGGCTCCCTCCGTCCACGCGCGGCGCGAGGCCAACGACGAAGTCCTCATAGGTCACTGCGGGGTGGAACTGCACCGGCAGGCCGCGGTTCCCGAAGGCGGCCGAGGCCCGGACCCGGTCGGCCAGGCGCGTCTTGCCGCTTCCCGGCGGCCCCTGCAGGACGACGAAGCGGCGTTCCCGCAACAGGTCGATGACGTCGTCCTCGCCCGGGTGCTGGAAGAAGCCGTCGGCCAGCGCCGCCAGGTAGTTCGTCACGGAAGCGGCGTGGGCGGCCAGAGGCTTCCAGCCACGCTCGCGGCCGTAAAGGTCGAAGAAGGCGGCGACCGTGGCCCTGGCCGCCTCTGGCGGCGTGTCCGGGGACAGGGCCGCGGCGGCGTAGACGAAGGGCCCGTATCTCTCCCAGGCCGACTCCCATTGCGGGAACGCGCCTCGGACGGTCGCCGGCACATCCGCGTGGATCGCGGCCGGGTCCGGCTTCGCCCACGCGTTCACCCCGAGGCGCTGCAGGTGCGTCCGCATCGCCTGCACGTAGCGCCGATGCCCGGGGCGACCGAGGATGCCTTCGTCCGGGCTGAGGCCCAGGGTCCCCACGACGAAGGTCAGCAGGCTGCCCCCGCCGTCGGCGCCGCCCAGCGGGAACCAGACCACGCTCATGCCGCCGTATGCGCCGCTGGGCGGGCTGTCTTCCGGCAGGACGCCGGCAAAAGGGGTGTGACCCTCCCCGGAGGGACCGTAGGCGTCGCGGATGGCCGCGGCCTTCACCTGGCGCTGTGGGTAGCGCTCGGCGAGGAAGGCGCCCAACGCGCTGCGGGCGGCGTCCGTCGGGGTGGGGAGACCGGCCTGGATCAGCCGGGTCAGCGCGGCGAGGGCGGGTGGTGCGGGGGGCGCGGGAGCTGGGTCGTTGGGCAAGCGGGTCCCTCCCTGGTGGCCGGGTGCTTCGGCGCGGGGCGTTGGAGGCCTGCACCAGGGGCGCATCCCCCAGGGTTTCGGTGGGACCCTGCGGCCAGAAGGCCCAGCGGGCGAGGTGCCGCTGGCCGTGCCCGCGACCCGCCCGCGACGAGCCGCGGTTTGCGGCAGAAGGGCTGCGGGGACAGAGGCGGCAGCAGCGGCAGCGAACCACCCGTGGCTCCCCCCCCGTCGCCGGCGTGCGCCGCGACTTTGGCCCGCGCCGGGACAAGGCTGCGGCTCCAGCACTTCACGGAGAACGACCCCACCCTGGGCGCACCCCCAGGCGGTCCCCCGGCGCGCCGACCGGCCCTCGTTCGGGCCACGCCCCTGCCTGCCCCACCCCGCGCCGCCGGCCGACCGCCCTCCCTGGCCCACGTCCGCGGCAGGCCACCGCCCACCCCTGCCGAACCCTCCAGGTCGGCCAGCCCGGGCGGGACCGCCGACCGGTGATCCCGGCCCCTGGGGGGACGGATCGTGGAGGACGTGCTCATCGTCGGCGGGGGCATCCTCGGCTGTGCCACCGCTCTGCACTGCGCGCGCCGGGGGTTCGCCGTGCGCGTCCTCGACCGGGGGGAACCCGGGGGCGGTACGACGCCCCGGTCCTTCGGCCTGGTCGATGTCCTGGCCCCCGCGGGCCCCGTCTACACGCCCGTGCGGGCCGCGGCCGTGCGGGAGACGGCGCAGTGGCTCGCCGCCGAGGGCCTGGCGGAGCAGGTGGAGTGGAACCCCTGCGGCAGCGTGAACCCGGCGGTGGGCCCCGAGGCGCTGGCGGCCTGCGCCGCCGCCGGTGTGCCGGCGGAGTGGTGGCCCCCCGAGCGCCTCGCCGCCGAGGAGCCGGCCCTGCACCTGCCCGGGCGCGGCGCGCTCCACCTCCCCGAGGACGCGTGCCTGCGTCCCGCCGCCTACCTGGAGGCGGTGCGCGGGCTGGCGTTGCGGGCCGGAGTCGCCTGGGTGCCCGGCGAGGCCCCGGCCCTGCGGCCCGTGGCCGGCGGCTGGGAGGCGGGGGGACACGCCGCCCGGCGCCTCGTGGTGTCTGCGGGGGTCTGGTCGGGGCGCCTGTTGCCGGGGCTGGCGCTGGCGCCCGTGCGCGGCACCATCCTGGAGACGGAGGCCCTGCCGCCGCTGCTGCGGCGCTACACGCCGGACCTGCGCCAGCTGCGCGACGGGCGGGTCTGGATCGGCACCTCCCACGAGCGGGCGGGGTTCGCGCCGACCGTCGACGCCGCCGTGGCCCAGGCCCTGCTCTCGGCGGCGGTGGGCACCCTGCCCGCGCTGACCGCGGCCCCGATCGCCCGGACCTGGGCGGGCCTGCGCCCAATGCCGGCGGACGGGCTCCCCATCTGCGGGGCCTGGCCCGGGGCCCTGGGGGTCTTCGTCTGCGTCGCCCACAGCGGCATCACCCTCGCCCAGTGGCTGGGGCGGCGCTTGGCGCGGCGGCTGGCGGGGGAGTCCGTGCCGGAACTGGCCCCGTTTGACCCGGGGCGCTGGTGACCCGCGGCGCCCGGCGCCGGGGCGGGTGGTCGCTCCCGGGCGCGCCGCCGGCGCCCGAATGCGCTGCCCGGCGTCACCCCCCGAGGCTCCTCGGGGGGTGACGCGTCCCGGCGCGGGGCGCGGCAGGTGGCCCAGGCAGGCCGCCGGCGTCCACTGCCCGTGGGCCGATCCGGGCGGCGGCCAGCGGGCTGGGCGCGGCCCGGATCCCGTCCCGGGGAGCAGGCCACCGCCGCACCGGGCCTGCCCGGGGGGCGCTCCGCCTGTCCGGCTGCCGAAGCCGGGGCGCCGCGCCCGAGGGAAACCCCACCACTAGGGCGAATGCGGGTGGCGGCGCGCGCCCCTGCCGTTCGTCCCCGGCTCGGGCCCGCGCCCGTCCGCAGGCCACCCCTGGCGGGAGGCGGAAGCGCGTGGCATCCCCCATGGCCGGCACCCTCGCCCGGCGGGCGGTCCTGCTGGGTGCCCTCGCTGTCGCGTGCGGCGGGTGCGCGTCGGGGCAGAGGCGGCCCAACGCCGCCTCTGCGGCGTGCAGCCGCGTGACCACCCTACCGATCTACGTCCCACTCGCCACCGACGCCGAGGCCTCCGCCTTCAAGGCGGCCGACCCCGTCCTCTACCCCCTGCCCAGCCGCGACCAGTGGGCCTGTGCCCGCCAAGCGGGCCACGAGGTGTGCTACCCGAGCCACGCCGCCAACTGGGGCATCGCCACCGCCTCGGGCTGGCAGCCCCCGTACCACTTCTATCCCCTGGATGCCGCCCTACACGCGGCCAACCTGGACCCGGGCACGCTCCTGCCGCACACCCTGGACGCCTTCCGCTACGACGGGGTCACCTGGGGCCTGCCCGGTTACGTGACCCCGGTAGGGGTCGCATACCGGCCAGACGTCTTTTCCGCGGCCCACCTGCCGCCCCCCGCGGCGGAGTGGACGCTCGCGGAGTTCGAGGCAGCCTGCGCCCGCATCCAGGGCCTAGCGCGGGGCGGCAAGATTGCGGGCTGCTATGGCCCCCTGCCGCCGGCGGTCGGCAGTGGGCTGCAGGCCCTGAACGCCCCGCCGGCGTGGAGCCTGCTCACCCCGGCCCTCTGGACCGGGTTTATCGCCGGGTACGGCGGCTGGATGGTCCAGGGCAGCCGGTTCGAGCTGACGAACCCGGGTGCCCTGCGCGGGGTCGCCGCCTTGGCGCGCATCTGCCGCCTCTACGCCGCGCCGGGTGCGCGGTTGCGGGCCCAGGTGGCGCCGGGCGAGCCGCCCGGCGAGGGCGCGGCGATGCTCTTCCAACCTTACCTCGGCCCACCCGGCGGCACGCCGGCGGGCGCGGGGCTGCCGGGCCTGCCACAGGCCGCCCGGCCCCGGTATCCGCGCCGGTTCGCGCGCTTCCCCGTGCTGCCCGTCGTCCCGGCCGTGCCCGCCACCGTCAGCGGCTGGCTGCTTCCCGGAGACCCCACGACCACTTCGGCCCCCGCCAGGGCGATCGACGCCGTCGTGCGCTTCGCCCTCTGGTCGTATGCGCGCGTCGGCCAACACCCCACGGCCCCCGGCCCGCCCCCGGTCCTGGCGGATGCCGCCGTGCAGCGGGCGTACTGGGGGGCCGCGGCCCAACGGGCCAGCGGGGCGCAGGCCGTCGGTGCTCCCGCCCACTACGCGTACGTGGATCAGGGGTTCCCCCCCCTCTTCCAGGCCGCGGGGCCGATCCTGTACCAGGCCCTGGCGCCGGTCGTCACCGAGTCCGCGTCCCTCACCGCCGCCCTGGGTGCCGCCACGCAGAAGCTGAACGCCGCCGCGGCCCGCTACCGCACGGACAAACGCATGCAGGCCCAGGCCCGCCAGGAGCGGGCCCAGGCCTTCGGCCGCTTCGGGGCCGCAGTGCCCCTGCCCCACACGGCCACCGGCCCGATCGTACGCATCTGCCGCCATTAAGCGGCGCCGGGGAGGCGGGGGGGAATCGGGGCGGCAAAGGGAGGCGGAGGTCGCGCGGGGCTGCCCCGCCCGGCGTCCGCCTCAGGGTGGACCGGGCCCCCCGCGGCCGCCGCCTCCCGCTCCCACCTGCCCCTGCTCCGGCCGCCGGCCCCGGTCCTACGGTCCCCGCTCCCGCGGTCGCGTCGGGGATGAGGGGGAGTGCGCCACGGCCCGCCTGCTGGGTTGCGACATCGGCACCTCCGCCGTCAAGGTGCTGCTCTGGGACGAGGCGTGCGCGGAGACGGCCGGGGCGCGCTCCTCCCCCTACGCCCTGGAGGCCCCCGCCCCGGGGCGCTGGGAGCAGGACCCCGCGGTCTGGCTCACCGCCCTGCGCGAGGCCGTGGCCGGCCTGCGCCAGCGGTGGGGGGCGCCGCTGCGCCCGGACGCCCTGGCGTTCACTGGCCAGATGCACGGCTTGGTGCTGGAGGGCGCTGACGGCCGGCCGCTCGGCCGCGCCTTGCTCTGGCCGGATCAGCGCGCCGAGGCGGAGGCGCGCGAGGTAGCGGCGGCCGTCGGGCCGGAGCGTCTGCTGGCGCTCACGGGCTCGCCGTCCTGCGCTAACTACGTGCTGCCCAAGCTCCTGTGGTTGCGGCGCCACGCCCCCGGGGCCCTGGGGCGTGCCGTCCGCTTCCTGCCCCCCAAGGACTGGGTGCGCGCCGCCCTGGGCGGGGAACCGGTGAGCGAGCCGACGGACGGCTCCGGCACCGGCCTGATGGACCTGGGCCGCCTCGCCTGGGCGCCGGAACTCACCGCGGGCCTGCCGGGGCACCTCCTGCCCCCCCTGGTGCCTTCCGCCAGTGTCGCCGGGGTGCTGGGCCCGGTCTGGGCGGCCCAGCTGGACATCCCCGCGGGGACCCCGCTGATCGCCGGCGCCGGGGACCTCCCGGCCGCCGTGTTGGCCACCGGGGCGCGCGACGCGGCGCGGCCGATCCTCAACGTGGGCAGCGCCGGTCAGGTGGCGGTCGTGCTGCCCGCCGAGTCGGCGACCCCGGCGGGCGCCCAGCGCTTCTGCCACCCGGACCCCCGACGGAGGATCGCCGTGGGGGCCCTGCTGGCCGCGGGCCTAGCCGTGGCTTGGGCCAGCGACCGCCTGGGGGGCGTCGCGCCCCCGCCCCCGGGCGAGGTGCCCGGCGTCCTCTTCGTCCCCCACCTCGCCGGGGAGCGCACGCCGTCCTTCGACCTCGGGGTGCGCGGCGCCTGGGTCGGCTTGGGGCTGGAGACGGAGGCCCGCGAGCTGGCGGCGGCCGCGGCGTATGGCGTCGCCATGGCCTATCGGGAGGTGCTGGAGGCTCTGGTGGGCCCGGGTGGGGGAGGCCGGCCGTTGGTCCTGGCCGAGGGGGCGGTGGGGCCGGAGTGGGCCAGGCGCCTGGCCAACACGCTGGGGACCGACGTGGACCTGTGCCGGGTGGCCTCGCCCTCGGCGCTGGGGGCCTGCCTGCTGGGGGCCGTGGCCCTGGGGGCGCGGACCTGGGAGGGGCTGGGGGAGGCGGAGGCGGAGGCGATCGCCAGTGACCCGGGGGCGGCGCGGCGCCTGGCCGGGCTCTACGGGGCGTACCGGCGCCTGCGGCCAGCGCTCACGACGGCCCTGAGGGGGGAGGGGTGAGGGCTGGGGAGGCCGTGGCCGCTCAGAGGCTCCAGGGCCAGATCTGGTTCCAGGCCTGCAACCAGTCGGGGCCGCGACTCATCACCTGCAGGGGCGTGACGACCTCCACGCCGGGGCGCCCGCGGAAGCGCTCCGCCCCCTCGACCGTCGAGAGGTCGATGCGGATCGTCGTGGGCCGCGCCGGAACGTAGGGCGCCGGCGCCGGATGGGCCTGCAGCGCGGCGCGCGCGCCCTCCTCGATGAGCCGGCGCGCCCGGACCGGCGGGATCTGGCGGGCGGAGTAGCGCCCCAGGCCGCGCTTGACCGCGACCGTGGTCACCTCGGGGCCGAGCAGGGACCGGGCCTCGCGGCAGGTGGCCTCATCGCCCGTCACCAGCCGGACGGGGGCGCCGTAGTGGCCGCACAGCGCGGCGTTGATGCCGACCTCGCCGACCACCTGCTCGTTGAAGTACAGGTCGCGCCAGGTGGTCGTGGAGATGGTGTGGCAGAGCACGCCGTCCGGGGTGCCGGCGCGGGCGTGCATCCCCACGAGCAGGACGGCGTCGCAGCCGCCCTCCAGCAGCTCGGTGTAGCGGGACCAGGGGTGGTGCGCCACCCACTCGCAATCGGGGTCCAGGAGTTCGGGGACCAGGGAGTTGAAGGTCCAGCCGCCGCCAGCCCCGTGGCAGTCGACGACCACGATCTCCCGAGCGCCCGCCGCCTTGGCCCCGCGCACGGCCGCGTTGATCTCCTCGGTGTACAGCCGCCGCCCCTCCTCATAGAGCGGCGCGCCCCCGTTGACTTGCTCCCAGACCACGATCCCGCTAACGCCCTCCATGTCGGTGAGGATCAGCACGCGCATCGGCACACCTCCATGGGGATGCAGGGGTCGCTGGGTGCCGCGCCGGGCCAGGGCCTGCGGCAGACCGGGACGGTGCCGCTGCCCCGGCCGGGCTTCCACGCACCCCGCCGCGCACCTGCCGGTGGGCTCGGGTCGGCGGGGTGGCGTCGTTCGCCCGGCGCCACCTCAGGGCAGGTGGGCGTGCACCGCTGCGGCCACGCCGGCGCCGTTGGGCAGGGTCGCGACGAAGCCCCCACCCTGCGCCACGAGGGCGGCGATCGCCGGCTCGGCGTTGGCGGGGGCGGCGGGCAGGAAGCCCCAGGTCCGATCGAGCATGCTGCGGTCGTTCTCGGCGTCGCCCACGGCCAGGACGCGGGCCGGGTCCACCCCCAGGAGGCCGCACAGTTCGTGGAGGTTTGCGCCCTTGCCGGATCGGGCGTGGCGCAAGGCGAAGAGGCGCCGGTTGGCGATCAGGTGCGGCGTCGCTGGGTGACCCTCCAGGAGTTGGCGGCGCACGACCTGCCCGGCCCTCACGGCCTGTTCCGCCGTCTGGAAGTGGAGTTCGATGAAACCACGGTCGCGGATGCGGTCCGGTCCCCAGACGCTGCAGGTGGGGTCGATCGCGGCCAACTCGGCCCATAGCGCGGTGACGGCCGGGCGCAGTTCCAGGGACAGGGCGTGTTCCGCGGCCTGGCGCTCGTCGTTGCGGGGCTGGATCGCCACCCACTTGGCGTCCTGCCGCAGCAGCAGGTCGCGCTCGTTGGCCACGGCGGCGTGCGGCAGGCCCAGGGCCCCGAGGCCGGTCCGGGTCGTGAGGGCGGCGATGTCCGCGGGCGGTCGGCCTGTCGCCAGCAGGACGCGCACGCCTGCATGCGCGATGCGCCCCAGGGTTTCCAGGGTATCCGTCCGGATGGTGCCGTCGGATTCCAGCAGGGTTCCGTCCAGGTCCAGGGCGACGGCGGCGAGACGCGGCACGGCTCCACATTCCTTCCCGGGCCCGCAATCGGGGCACGGCGACGGCGGCCCCGACCACGGGTGCCCTCGGGCGGCTCCCCGCTCCGGCGACGGGCACGCCGCCTCCACGCGGCCAGGCGTGCCCGTGGGGGCCACCGGGCCCCCTGCGGCAGGACTGGCTCCTCGGGCGTGTGGTCCGGGGGCCGGAGCGCCCCCCCGACGGAGCGCCCCGCCCACGCCTTCGGCATCGCCGCCCGGCGTCCCCTGCCCCCGCGGGGCTGCGGCGCCGATGCCGCCCCACTGCGGCCCGGGCCGCGCAGGAGTATACCGTTCGGCTGCGAACCGCTGCGAACCGCCAGCGGGACGTTGGGGCGGCCGATCCGGGGCTGAGGCCCGGAACCGAAGCGCGAGGGGTGGGGGATGGATGTCGGAGCCGATCTCCGTGGGGATCGCCGGCCTGGGACGCAGCGGTTGGAATCTCCATGCCCGGGCCCTGGGCGAGCACGAGGGGTACCGCATTGCCGCCGTCGCGGATCCCCTGGCGGAGCGGCGCGAGGAGGCGCGGGCGCGCTATGGCTGCCGCGTGTACGCCGAGCCCGAGGCCATGGCGGAGGACGCCGACGTGGAGGTGGTGGTCGTCGCGACCCCATCGCACACCCACGCCGCCCTCGCCCGGCACGCCCTGGAGGCCGGTCGGCACGTGGTGGTGGAGAAGCCCATGGCCCAGGGCGTCGCCGAACTCGACGCGGCGATCGCCTCTGCAGAGCGAGTCGGCCGCGTGCTCACCTGCTACCAGCCGTACCGCTTCAACGCGACGTTCGTGGCGGTGCGGGAGGCGATCGCCGGCGGGCGGTTGGGGCGGGTGGTGCTGATCAAGCACACCCAGAACAACTTCCTCCGCCGCGCGGACTGGCAGATGCTGCGCCGCTTCGGCGGCGGGGAGCTGTCCAACAACGGGCCGCACATCCTGGACCAGGCGCTGCTGCTGCTGGGGGAAGGGCCGGTGGAGGTCTGTGGCGACCTGCAGCACACCGTCGGCGGCGGCGACGCGGAGGACCACGTCAAGCTCCTGCTTAAGGCCGGCGGCCTGGTCGTCGACATCGAGCTGAGCCACTGCTGCGCCCTGCCGCAGCCCGAGTGGATGGTCTTCGGGACGGCGGGCGCGCTGCAGAGCGTGGACGGCGGGCTGCGCCTGCGCTGGTTCGACCCGAGCGGCCTGCCGCCGCCCGTGGTGGACGAGGGCCCGGCGGCGGGGCGCCGCTACCAGGCGGCGGAGGACCTGCCCTGGCAGGAGGAGCACGTCAAGCCCGTGCAGGGGCGCTCAACGGCCCTGTGCTTCTACGACGGCCTGCAGGCGACCCTGCGCGCGGGCGCACCGCTGCAGGTGACGCCCCAGAGCGTCCGGCGCCAGATCGAGATCATCGAGCGGCTCCGCGACAGCGCGGGCCTGCCCTGACCGGGCCGCGGGTCGTTGGGGGCAGCGCCACGCGGGTGCCCCCAACCGCGGTGCGCGCGTTGCCGTCCAGAACCGGGGGGGCGTCGGCGCTCGGGCCCGGCCAGGCTCAGGGCGCCGACGCAGCCCCTGGCCAGCGATACAAAAGGGTGCTGACGGGCCTCTGTCCCTGGCCGATCCCGCCGATCTCATGGACATCCTCGACGACCCGCTTGGTGTCGGCGGCGTCGGGATCCCCGAGGGCGCGCACCTTGGCCAGGTAGCGGACCGAGGCCGCCGCGGCGGGTTCGACCCCATTCTGGGACAGGACAGCGAAGACCTCGTCGACCGAGTCGGCGTGGAGGCTGGAGGCGACGGCCCACCCTTGGGCGACGAGCCGGAAGACCCGGGCGACCTCCTCCCCGGCCAGGTAGCCCGGCCTGCCCCGGTGGCCGATCTCAGCCACGACGAGGTAGCCGCGCCGCGGCTCGGCGGAGAGCGCCTCGACCTCGCGCTCGGTTCCAAGGAAGTCGCGCCGCGGGATGTCCGGGGAAGCCGCGGCGAGGATCGCCTGCGTGAGTGTGCTCTTGCCTGCGTTGCGGGGGCGGGCGTAGACGAGAAAGGAGGCCCGGGCCGTGGCGATGCCCCGCAGCAGGTCGGCGCCACCCTGGGTCACGGAGTCCAGACGGACCAAGTCGTCCAAGGTGAACACTCGCGGTCCCCCTCACGCGGCCCGCCCGGCGCCGGCCCCGGGGGCTCGTCCCGGTCGCCGTCCGGGCGGGATTCGCCGCGGCGCGTCGGGTCCCTGGGTCCCTACCCCCCCGTGCCTGCCTGCTTCTCCAGCCAGTCGGTCAGGATGCCCCAGCGGGTGCCGGCGCCCCTGGCCTCCCTGGCCGTCTCCAGGGCCGTCTTCCGGGCGTAGTCGGGCATCCAGCGGACATCCGCGCCGCGCTCCAGCAGGTAGGCGGCCGCGCGCGGTTGCCCGCCATGGCACGCCTGCCAGAAGGCGTGGTGGATCTCCTCCTGCGTCGGCGCGGGCGTGGCGGCCAAGAACCCTTCGACCGCGGGCATGATCCCGAGCGCGGCCGCCACCCACAGCGGCTCCACCCGCGCCCCGCGCGCGACGAGCAGGTCCGCCACCTGCCAGCAGCCGTAGCCGACGGCGTTGGCCAGCGGCGTCCCGATCGAGCCCCCCGGCGCCTCGATGACCGCGCCGCCGTCGATCAGGGCGGCCGCCACCTCGGCGTCGTCGCTGCTCGCCGCCCAATGCAGGGGCCCCTCCTCGCCCGGTTCGCCCACCCTGCCCTCGCCGCTGGCGTTGGGGTCGGCGCCCGCCGCGAGGAGCGCCGCCACCACCCGGGCGCCGTTGGGGAAGAACCCCGGCCAGTCCGCCGCGACCATCAACGGCGTGCGGACGCCCCCCCGCGGGCCTTCGAGTTGCGCGGAGGCGAGGCCGGGGTGGTCGCGGCACAGGGCCTGCACCCCCTGCACGTCGCCGTCGCGGATCGCCCGGAACAGGGCCGCGGCCACCGGGTCGTCGTGGCGCAGTCGCATCTCGCCCATCTCGCCGTGCACCTCCCGGATGTCTGGGGTCTGCCACCAGGAGCGGGCCTGCGCAGCCCGCCAGCCCGGCCAGGGTGCTCCGTCCGTGCGCCCTCCCCGGCGGTCCACGGCGAAGCGGGGACGGGTGCAGACCAAGGGCGGTGAGACCTGCGCGGGAGGTGTCCCCGCTGTCCCCGCACGGCGGGTCAGGAGATCGGGAGGGTCGGGAGATCAGCAGATCAGGAGAGCAGCAGATCAGGACGGAGGGTCGGACTCGGAGCGCGGTCCCCTCTCTCCTGTTGCCCCCCCACGCTGCCTCTCCAGCAGAAACAGGACGTAGTCCGTCGCAACCCCGGGGTGACCCATCTGGCGGAGCATAGCGGTGATGTTGCCGCGGTGGTAGGTGCCATGATTGCACACGTGGCGCAACAGTTCAGCGACGGTGGTCTCCAGACGTCCCGCACGCGGATGGACCCAGACGACCGGCCGCTCCAGGGGGCGCTCGGCGCTGAGGAACTCCCGATACCGGGCGGCGACACCCTCGAAGCGAGCCTCCAGTTGTGCCAAGTCTGCCGACTGCACGACGGCCGCGAGTTGTCCCGCCCGTTCCCTGGCCTGTTCCGTGGGCAGTCCGCCCATGACCCCCAACCACAGTTCGTCCACCCGGTAGAGATGGCGCAGCACGTCGATCACCGCGGGGAACACGCTGGTGATCTCCTGTTGGGCGACGCCCCCGGGCAGGGTCGCCAGATGCGCAAACACTCGGCGATTCGACCAAACGTGGTAATCGTAGAGCGGCTCCACGCCTCCCGGCGCCTTCCCCTCGGGCTCTGCCGTGGCGATCGCCCCTCCCCCTTGGTCCGAAGTCGGCGGGCGCGCAGTGCGGGGGTCCTTCTCCGTCCGATGCCCCGGCCCTGCGCGGTGACCGGCGGCGGCGGGCGTCGAGACGAAGCTGCGGGCCGAGGGCCCATCGGCCAAGGTCCTACCGCCGCACGAGGTCGTGGCCGCCAAGGCGCCAGAAGCGCTCACGGCTGAGGTGCGCGAGATGGTGCCCGCCGAGGTGGCCCGCCGGCTGGACCGGGACCGCCTGGCCACCCGACCCAGCGACCCCGAGGCTGCCCCTCTGGACATGGCCGCCATCCACGCCACCTTGCGCCATCGCCTGCAGGACAACCCGCCCGAGCGCGGGAGAGTGCCCAGCCGCTGGTTTCCGACGGGGCGCCGCCAACTGCCGGCGCCCGGCGGCGTCGAGCCCGCGACGCGGCCGCATGTCGTCGGCCGCTCTGAGGAGGCGCGTCGGGCGGTCTGGAAGGCCTTCCCCGTGGGCTCCCGATCCGCGCGAGCGCCCGGAAGCGTCGGCGGTGCGCCCCGCGGTCCGGCTGCTCTCCGGACTGGGCTACCGCCCGCATCACCGGCCGCACCGGGGAAGGGGCGCGGCCGGGGTCGCCGAATCGCCCTGCCGTGGGGCGGGAGGACGCCCGCCCGCAGCCGCTGCGCGGTATCGGGGCGCCAGGGGTGCAGCGGTGGGTCTGCGTGGGTCGCTGCCCCCTCGCTTCGGCTGCGGGTTCCCTGGTCCGGCGGGGCCTCCGCGTGCGCGAGCCGGTCCGTCCGGCGCGACGTGGCTGCTCGCGGTCCAAGGCCCTGCCCCGCGCGCAGCCCGGCGCTCGGCCTTTTGGGCCGGCCCGGGCCCCCGACTGCAGCCGGAGCCTACGCCGGTGGGCACCCCGAGTTCTGGAGGTGGGGCGCATGCCTGTCGTGGCCCCCGAGCGGCTCCGCCGCCTGGCGCAGGAGGTCCTGGCGGCGCTCGGCGCGTCCGCCGCGGCGGCTGCCTGCGTGGCCGACGGCTTGGTGGACGCCAGCCTGGTGGGGCTGGACTCGCACGGCGCCATCCGCATCCCCCAGTACGTCCAGGCCGTGCGCGACGGCCTAGTGGACCCCCGCGCCGAGCCCGTCCTGGAGCGCGACGGCGGCGGCGTGCTCTCCGTCGACGGACGGCGCACCTTCGGCCAGGTGGTGGCCGGCTTCGCCGTCGAGGCCGTCCTCGCCCGGTTGGCGCAGGGGTCCCAGAGCCTGGTGGCGGTGACGGCGCACCACGCCTCCCATGTCGGCCGCCTCGGCGCCTACGTGGAGCGCTTGGCCGCCCGCGGGTACATCGGGCTCGCCATGGTCAACAACCACGGGGCGCGCCCTTGGGCAGCGCCCTTCGGGGGGCGGGAGCGCCGCCTCTCGACCAACCCCATCGCCTTTGCCGCGCCGCGCCCGGGGCATCCCCCCCTCGTGGTCGACCTCACCACCAGCGCCACGGCCGAGGGCAAGGTCCGGTTGCTGCGCAACCGGGGCGAGTCCGCCCCTGAGGGTTGGCTGATCGACGCCGCCGGTCGGCCCACGCGCGATCCGGCGGACCTCTACGGCCCGCCGCCCGGGGCCCTGCTGCCCCTGGGCGGGATGACCCTGGGGCACAAGGGGTTCGGTCTGAGCCTGATGGTGGAGGTGCTGGCGGGCGCGCTCTCGGGGGCCGGCTGCACGCGCGAGGGCGCGGAGTGGCCGGGCAACGGCTTCTTCTGCCTCGGGCTCGACCCCGCGGGCTTCCAGGCCGCGTCCGCGGTGGAGGCGGCCCTGGAGGGCCTGATCCGCGACGTCAAGGACACCCCGCTCGCGGAGGGCTTCACGGAGATCCTCGTCCCGGGGGAACCGGAGGCGCGCACGCGGGCCCGGCGCACCGCCGAGGGCATCCCCCTGGATGAAGAGACGTGGCGGCAGATCGTGGCCGCGGCGCGGCAGTGCGGTGTGGCGGTCGACGAGGGCGGGCCGTCGAGCCCGGGGTCAGGCCGCACCACCGAGCCGACCCGGGGGCGGTGACCGGTCGGGGCGGGCCGCCAGCGGGGCGCCGCCGGACCGGGGCGGCACGCGGGACCGCGCTGGCCCGGGCGACGGGGCCACGGGGCGACGCGGCCAGGGGGCTCGCCGGTCTTCCCCGGGCGCCGCTCCGGTGTGGGCCACGGCCCGGTGGGGCCGGGGGGCAGCGGTCGG
>DAHWHV010000271.1 GCA_027335545.1 Clostridia bacterium | reverse complement strand
CTCGCCGCGGCCGGGCGCAGACCCGGGGCCCGCGACCGAGCCGGGGAGCGGGTCGGCCGCGAGCGGGGCGAACCTCCCGGCCGTGCTGGCGACGCCCACGGACCGCTGGTATCCGGTGCTGCCGCTACGCGGTCTGGCGGTCTATCCCGGGATCGCCGTGCCGCTGCAGATCGGGCGCCCGCAGTCCCTACGGGCCATCGCCTGCGCGGTCAGCGGCGACGGGCGGCTCTTCTTCTCCGCCCAGCGCGACCCGCAGTGCGATGAGCCCGGCGGGTCGGACCTCCACGCGGTGGGGACCATCGCCATCCTGCGCGAGGTGCGGCCCGAGGAGGGGGGCACCGTGCGCGTGGTGGCCGAGGGGCTCACGCGGGCGCGCGCCCTGGACTTCATCGTGTCGGATCGGGAGACGGCGGACGGTGGCGGGTGCCTGCTGGGCCGCGCGGAGGCGTTGGTCGACGACCTGGCGGCGGGCGGCGTCGAGCCGGAGGTGCGCACCCTGGCCCAGGCCGTACTGCGCCGCTTCGAGCGGCTTGTGACGGCGGCGGCGCGCGAGCCCGTCGGCGGGGAGGGGCCCCTGCCCCCCCCCGAAGAGCCGGGCCGGATGGCCGACGCCATCGCCGCCCGCGTGCTGCAGCGTCCCGAGGACCGCCAGGAGGTGCTCGAGGCCGTCTCCGTGCGGGACCGCCTGGGCCGACTCCACCGCATCCTCGTGCGGGAGACCGAGGTCAGCGTGGTGGAGCGCGACGTCGCGGCGCGCGTGCGGCGCCAAATGGAAAAGACGCAACGCGAGTACTACCTGCGCGAGCAGATGAAGGCGATCCAACGGGAGCTGGGGGAGGCCCCGGGGGCAGCGGGGAGCGAGGCCGCGGAGTTCCGTGTCAAGCTGGCGCGCTGCCACCTGCCCCCGGAGGCGCAGCAGCGGGCCGAGCGGGAGCTGGACCGCTTGGAGAAGATGCCCCCGATGGCGGCTGAGGCCGTGGTCGTGCGCGGCTACGTCGAGTGGCTCCTGGCCCTGCCCTGGTCGGAGCGGGCGGAGGAGGACCTCGATCTGGCGCGTGCCCAGCGCATCCTCGACGAGGACCACCACGGCCTGGAGCGGGTCAAGGAGCGGCTGCTGGAGTACCTGGCCCTGCGCTGCCTCCGGGCGCGGGCGGGGGCGGGCGAGCCTGCGGCCGGAGGGGCGCCGGTCGGTGCGCCCGCTGGCGCGCGCGGCCCGATCCTGTGCCTGGTGGGCCCTCCGGGGGCGGGCAAGACCTCGGTGGCCCGCTCGATCGCCCGCGCCCTGGGCCGGCCGTTCGTGCGCATCTCCTTGGGGGGGGTGCGCGACGAGGCGGAGATCCGCGGCCATCGCCGCACCTACGTCGGGGCGATGCCCGGGCGGCTCCTGCACGGCCTGCGCCAGGCGGGCAAGCGCAACCCGGTGATCCTGCTGGATGAGATCGACAAGATGAGCGCCGACTACCGCGGCGACCCCGCCGCCGCCCTGCTGGAGGTCCTGGACCCCGAGCAGAACACGCAGTTCACCGATCACTACCTGGAGTTGCCCTTCGACCTCTCCGAGGTGCTCTTCATCGCCACGGCCAACGCGCTGCAGCCGTTGCCGCGGCCGCTCTACGACCGGCTGGAGGTCATCGCCCTGGCCGGCTACGGCGAGGACGAGAAGCTGGCCATCGCCCGGCGCTACCTGCTGCCACGCCAGTTGGCCGAATCGGCCCTCCCGGCGGACGCCCTGCGCCTCAGCGACGGTGCGCTGCGGGTGATCATCGACCGCTACACGCGCGAGGCGGGGGTGCGCGGCCTGGAGCGCGAAATCGGGGCCATCTGCCGCAAGGTGGCGCGCCGGGTGGTCGATGCCCCCGCCCTGCGCCTGACCGTCACGGCGCGCAGCGTCGCGGGCCTGCTGGGCCGGCCGCGGGTCTTCCGCCAGGGGGCGCCGGCGGAGGATCAGGTGGGCGTGGCGACCGGGCTCGGGTGGACGGAGTCGGGCGGCGACCTGCTGCCTATCGAGGTCGGGCTGCTGCCCGGGCGCGGCTCGCTGCAGTTGACCGGCAAGCTCGGGGAGGTGATGCGCGAGTCCGCGCAGGCGGCGCTCAGCCTCGTGCGGGCGCGCGCGGCGGACTTCGGAGCCCCCGCCGACTTCTACAGCCGCTGCGAACTGCACGTCCACGCCCCGGAGGGCGCCGTGCCCAAGGACGGGCCCTCGGCCGGCGTGACGCTGGTGGTCGCCCTGCTCTCGGCCGTCACCGGGGTCCCCGTGCGCCACGACGTGGCCATGACCGGTGAGATCACGCTGCGCGGGCGGGTCCTGCCCGTCGGCGGCATCAAGGAGAAGGTGCTGGCGGCCAAACGGGCGGGCATCCACCGGGTCGTGCTGCCCGAGGCCAACCGCGGGGACTGGGAGGAGGTCGGCGCGACCGCCCTCTCGGGCCTCAGCCCCGTCTTCGTCGAACGCATCGACGACGTCCTGGAGGCCGCCCTGGTCGGCGGGCGCCCCGCCCCGGGGCGCGGTTCCCTGGACCTCCCGGGAGCCCTCCTCCCCGTACCTCCGCCCGCGGAGGGCGGCGGTGAACCGCTGGCCTCCGTCTGCCTGGCGCCGCGGTAGCGGCGGAGCGAAGCTCGCCTGCGGCGAGCGGTGCTCCGCGGCGGCGAGCGGTGCTCCGCGCCGGCGAGCGGTGCTCCGCGGCAGAGCGAAGCTCGCCTGCGGCGGAGCGAAGCTCGCCTGCGGCGGAGCGAAGCTCGCCTGCGTCGAGCGGTGCTCCGCGCCGGCGAG
>DAHWHV010000266.1 GCA_027335545.1 Clostridia bacterium | reverse complement strand
GGGCGGCGCGGCCGCGGCCGTTGACGCGGCGGCCCCGGCGGGGCAGGCGGAGGCCACGGGAGGGGCGGGGTCTCCGTTGACCACGGCCGAGCCCGCGCTGGCCCTGGACGCAGTCGAGCAGGAGCGAGACTCGGTCGACGGGGTGGCCTGGGTCGAGGGCGGTCGGCTGCACGTGCGGAATCCGCGCGGCCTCGGACGGTGGCCGAGTGTGCTGGCCGACCCGCAGGACGGCGTGCACCTGTCGATCAACGGGGTGCCGGCCAGTGGCGAGGTCGTCGTGCGCACCGAGGACGACGTCCAGGTCCGGGCCAGCGCCGGGGAGACCGAGGGGGCCCTGGAGGTCTCCGTGGCCGAGGATTTGCTCTCCGCCTGGATCCTGCTGCGGGCACCGGCGTTCACGACGGTCGCGCTGCCGGACGTGGCGCCGGCGAATCAGATCCGTCTCAGCGCCTTGGCCCGGCAGGAGACGCGCCCCCATGGACTGGGCGCGCAGGACGTGGGGCGCGCGCTGGCGGCGGCCGGGGTGTTGGCGGGCATCGACGAGGCGGCCGTGCGGCAGGCCCTGGAGCGCACGGAGCAGCGCACGCTCATCGCCCGCGGGCAGGCGCCGCGACCCGGTACCCCGGCCCGCCTCTGGTCGGTGCTGCACGGCTGGGTGCAGCGGCCCGTTTCTGACCGTCCCCCCAGAGCCACCCGAACTGCGGTCAAGATCGGGGAGCCGGTCGCCCAACTGGTTCCAGCCATCCAGGGGCAGCCGGGCCTGACCGTCACGGGGCAGGTCCTGCCAGCGCCGGAGGTGTGGCAGGCGGAGTTGGCCCCCGGCCCCGGGGTGCTGTGCAGCGCGGACGGGCAGACGGCCATCGCCGCACTGGACGGCCGGCCGCACGTGCGGGTGGGGGAGCGGCGGATCGCCTGCGAGGTGCGCCCCGACCGGCAGGTGGGCGGCGACGTCGACGAGGCGATGGGCCTACTCGCCCAGGACGGGGATGTCTGGATCACCGGGTCCGTCCAAGCGGGCGGGTGCGTCCGCGCCAGCGGCGATGTCGAGGTCGACGGGCGGGTCGTGCGTGCTCGCCTGGACGCCGGAGCCGATCTGGAGGTCCGCGGGGGAGCCGCCTACGCCGTGCTCACCGCGGGGGGGGCCGGGCTGCTGTACGCCCAGATGCTCCCCCTCTGCGAACGGGTCGAGCGCATGCTGCGCCGACGCGCCGCCGGTGGCTCCGTGCCGCTGCGGGAACTGACGGGTCTGGTGGCTAAGATCGAGGGCCTCCAGGCGGAGGCGGACCCTCCCCTCGGCGAGGCGTTGCCCGACCTGCGCACGGCCCTGGCCGCGCTGGGGGCCTGGGCGACCGGAGACGCACCGCCGCGGAACGAGGCCGCCGTTCTCTCCGGGGCCGAGGCCGCATTGGCCAGCGGCCTCGCCGCGATGCGGCCGGCGCTGGCCCGCCCGGGCCGGTGTGCCGTCTTACACCTAGACAACTCGCGCGTTGAGGCCTCGGGGGACGTGGAGATCGGCGAGGCCGGTGCCCTGCGCAGCCATGTGGTGACCCTGGGCCAGCTGACCATGCACGGCCCCTTTCGCGGTGGCTCGGTCCTGGCCCTGGGCGGCGCGACCTTTCTGGGGGTCGGTCCGGCTGGGGATGCGCCCGTGCGGGTGCAACTGGGGGAGCGGGCAGTGTTCCGCGCGGCGGAGGTGCTCCCGGGGACCGTGGTGACGCGGGGCACGCTGGTGCGGCGCTATGAGACCCCGGAGCGCCACGTGCTCTGGACGGTGGAGGACGAAAAGCAAGGCGAAGGGGGGGCGGCGGGGTCATGGGATGCCCCGCAGCCTGCGGCGGGTGCGCCCGCGGCGGGGGGACGGGGCCCTGGCCGCCTCCCGCCGACGGGCGCGGGGAGGGGTGGGGCCGGGGGCACCCCCGA
>DAHWHV010000265.1 GCA_027335545.1 Clostridia bacterium | reverse complement strand
GCGGGGGTGCGCGGCCCCAGGGTACGGCCGTCGGCACTCACGACCCCTGCCGTCGGCTACGCCCCCTGCGCGTCGCACGCCCACCGGGCGCTGCCCGCACCAGGGCGCTCAGGGTTCGCCCACCCCGTGGGGCGGTCGGCGCGCCCGGCGGGCGGGGGGCGGCTCCGGGGCGTGCGCGGCCAGGGTGCGGCAGTCGGCGATCGCGATCTGTTCCACCGGGCCCAGGCGCCGCCAGGCCCCGGGGGTCATGGGATTGCTGGCGACCACCACGCAGGGGCGCGCGGGGGCATCCGCTTCCACCTCGATGCGCCAGTCCTCGTCCTCCAGGACCAGCACCCGCGGGGCGGCGTCCATGGCCAGCAGGTAGAGGCCGTACTCACCCGAGGAGAAGGCCACGAGGCACCGCTCGCCCAGCAGCAGGTAGTTGAACATCCCGTGGCGCGCGATCCGCGCGGAGACCGGGTGGAGCACCCGCAGCAACCGCTCGGCCCAGGCCGCGGGGTCGGCCGGGCCCGGCCCCGCGGCCTGGGCCTCCAGGGCGTCCAGCAGGACGCAGTAGGCGTGTTCGGAGTCCGTGCCCCCCACTGGGCGGAAGCGCCCAGGCGGCGTGGGGAACTCCCGCCGCAGCCCGGGGACGCTCCCGTTGTGGGCGAAGGCCCACTCCCGCCCCCCCAACTCGCGCACGAACGGGTGGCAGTTGGCGAGGCTGGCGGAGTGGGTCCACCGCCGGATGTAGGCGAGGGCCCCCTCGCCACGGAGCGTGCGCCCCTCCGCCAGCATCCGGGCGGTGGGTGCGTCGGGCCGGGCGGTCGGCGCCTTGAGGGTCATCGCCGCCCCGCCCTGCAGGGCCGCGACCCCCCAGCCCTCCTCGCGATAGGTCCCGCGCCCCTGGGCGTCGCGAAAGCGGATCGAGACGCCCAGGGGCGTCCCCGCCCCGACCCCGAAGAGTTCCCCCACGCGACTCCCCTCCGAACTTCCCGCAGACTCTCGCCGCTGCCGCGGCTCCGCCACTTCCCTGCGCCGCCCACCGAGCCAGGGGCCCGCGTCGGCCGCCCCTGCCCCCTGCCAGCGGTCGCCGCCCAACGGCCTCCCCCCGCAGGCGCCCCGCCGGTCCGGCCACCCCCGGCCCCAGGCGCCTGGGTCAGGGGGCAGGGCGGAGGAGCCACACGGCCAGGACCGTGGCCGCCGCGGTGAGCACGGCGACCACCAGCAGCCAGACCAGGGGCTCCCGCAGCCAGGGCGCCGCCGTCCACCGCCTGGGCGCGGCGGGGTCGGGCGCGGGGGGGCTCACCTGCTCGGGGGCCTCCAGGGCCCGCGCGAAGGCCTCGGCGGAGGCGAAGCGTTCGCCCTTGGTCCGGTGCAGGGCCCGGGCCAGCAGGGCGTCGGCCCCGGCGGGCACCCGGGCGAAGGACGAGACCGGTTGCGCCGACGCGTTGAGGGCCTGGTACATCACCGCCAGCGGGTTGTCCCCGGTGAAGGGCGGGCGGCCCCGCAGCAACTCATAGAGAATCGCGCCCGCGGCGTAGATGTCCGCGGCCGGCCCGCCCCGCTCGCCCCGGATCTGCTCGGGCGAGAGGTACTGCGGCGTGCCCGTGAGGCCGGAGAAGCCGCGCCAGGTGACCCGCGGCCGGCCCCCCAGCAGCGCGATGCCGAAGTCGATGATCTTCAGGCTCCCCGTGGGCGTGACGATCAGGTTCTCCGGCTTGAGGTCCCGGTGGACCACCCCCTGCCCGTGGAGGTACTGCAGGGCCGCCAGCAGTTGCCGCAGGAGGCCGACCGCCTCGTCCCAGGGCAGCCGGCCGCGGCGCCGCAGCACGTCGGAGAGGAGTTCCCCCGGGATGTACTCCATCACCAGGAAGGGCGGCCGGCCGTCCTCCTCCAGCCCCAGGGCCCTGGCGAGGGCCGGGTGGTCGAGCCGCTCGCCGATCAGGAGTTCCCGGCGGAAGCGTTCGAAGACGGCGGGGTCACCGATCTGCGTGGTGTCCGGGAACTTCAGGACGACCGGACGTCCGTCCGGCGCCTCGGCGAGCCAGGAGCTGGCCATGCCGCCCTCTCCCAGGAGAGCCTTGAGGCGGTAGCCGCGGATCAGGCTCCCCTTGGCCAGCGACACCGCTCCCCGCCCCCTTTCGGTGCTGCGCCGCCTCCGCGCCCCCGCTGGCTCGGGCGATTCGCCCCCCCGCGCGCCGGGCCTGCGCGGCGCCCCGCCGGTCGCCGGCGGGCAGGCCTCCCAGCCAGTGGGGGCGCGGAGGCGGACCAGGGCCAGCGACCACCCCTTCCGTGCCCGACCCGGGAAGGCCCTGCCGCCCGACGGGTTCCTGGAGGGGAGGTGGTCCGGACCGGGGTGTTCACCCGGGCAGCGGCCCACGGCCCGTTCACGGCGCGGGCCGCTCGATCCGGATGGCCAACACGGTCAGGTTGTCCCCGCCCCCCCGCGCGTTCGCCGTCTCGACCGCCCGCCGCACGCCGCCCTCCAGGTCGGGCCCGGACAGCAGACCCGCCAGGTCGTGCGGGGACAGGTAGTCCATCACCCCGTCGGTGACCAGGGCGAAGGCGTCCCCCGGTTCCGCGCGGCCGGAGACCACGTCCGGGCGGACCAGGGGGTCGACTCCCACCGAGCGCAGCAGGACGTGCCGGCCCGGGTGCCGGCGGGCCTCCTCGGCGCCCAGCAGCCCCAGGCCGCGCATCTGGGCGGCCAGGGAGTGGTCGCGGGTCACCTGGCGCGCCACGCCCGCGCGCAGGTGGTAGCACTTGGCGTCCCCGACATGGCCGATCCAGAAGCGGTCCCCCCGCAGCAGCAGGGCGGTCAGGGTCGTCTGCATGGAGCGGAAGGCGCTGTGGTCGTCGCCCAGGGTGAAGACATGCACCGCGGCCCGCCTGAAGGCGTTGCGCAGCCGCGGCCCGGGCGGCTGGCGGGGCGGGGCGAAGTAGTACTCCTGCAGCAGTACGTTGGCTGCCTCCGCGCTGGCGACCTCGCCGGAGCCGTGGCCGCCCACCCCGTCGGCCACGCAGAAGAGACTCCCGGCCTCGGCGAGGCGCCCCG
>DAHWHV010000259.1 GCA_027335545.1 Clostridia bacterium | reverse complement strand
GTCGCCGGGCGACCGAGCCGGGGGACGCAGGCGCGCGGCCTGGGGGGCCGCGGCGTCGCGGCGCGCCTCCGGGGGCCGCCGCCGCTGGGGGGACCGGGCCACGCGATCACCTCGGGCCCTGCTTCTACGCCGCCCGCGGCTGGGGCACCTTCCCGCCCGCACCCCCGGGGGGACGGTCCGTGCGGGGTGGGCCTTCGTCCAAGAGGCCCGCAGGGGGTGACGCGGCGGGGCCCGCTGTCGGCCTCGACGCGTCGGGGCTTGGGGCAGAACGCCTCCGGTGCTCCTCCGCGCGGCACGCCGCGGACGTGCGGCGCGGGGGTGCCCCCGGCCGGGAAACGGCTGCGTCTGGAGCACGGCACGGAGGAGGACGCCGCCCGGGGAGGGCGCCGCAACCCTCCGCTTCGCAGTACCCGCTTCCGGAGGCCGTGGCGCGCGTGCCTGGTGACCCGCCGTCCCTGGTCGTTGCGAGGCCGACTGCGGCTTTGCGCGGCCTCCTGGGGCGATCCCTGGGCTGGCCCGTCGGCCGCGCTCCGGGCGGGCGGGGCCGGCCCGGGGGTTCCGCCGGCTCCAGGGGCTCCGGGCCTCCGGCCGGGGCTTCAGACGGGCGCACGCCGCAGCAGGCCGCCGCGCAGGCGCACCATGCCGATCCCGGCGCCCAGCAGGGCCACCCCTCCAGAGAACCGGAGCGCGGTCGGGACCCAGAAGATGGCGGGCAGCGGCAACACCCGCAGCAGGGCGATGCCCAGCAGCGGACCGACGACCCCGACGGCCCCGATCACCGTGTTGGCGACCCCCATGGCCACCACGCGGTCCTCCGGGGGTGAGACCTCCATGAGACGCATCAACAAGAAGAGGTTGACCCCCGCCCCCATCAGCCCACCCCACACATTGTTGAAGAGAATGCCCACCAGGTTGGGGGCGAAGGTGTAGGTGAGGGGCACCCCGGCCAGGAGCATGCAGGCGACCGGCAGGGCGAAGCGCGCCCCGATGCGCTCGCCGACCCGGGACCAGGCCAGGTTGCCGCCCACGGCGGCCATGGCGTTCACGGCGGCGAAGGTGCCCATCCACAGGTTGGTGGCGTGGGCGAAGCTGACCTGGAAGCGCAGGAACAGCGGCCAGGCCATCAGCCACCCCAGGTAGAAGGGCAGGCAGCACAGCGTGTAGGCGCGGTAGTGGCTGTCCCGCCACACCCGGCGCGCGGCCGTGCCGATGCTGGCGGGGTAACGCTGGATGGCGGGCCGGCCCCGAAAGCGGAGGAAGACCGCCACTTCGACGGAACCGACCGCCGCCGCCAGGGTGAAGAGGGCGGCATAGCCGGCCGTCCCGTGCCAGTCCCGGGCCAGCCAGCCACAGACCAGGGCCGTGCTCACCCCGGCGACGCTGGCCATGATCCCCCGCAGGCCGAGGGCCCGCGCCCGGCGGCCGGGACTCAGGAGCCCCGTCAGCACCGACTGCCAGGAGAGGTTGCCGACCGCCGCCGGCAGGTTCAGGAGGCCGACGACCAGGATGAGGGCGGCGGGACGCCAGGCCCCGCCCCCGCCCGTCAGGTTGATGGCGGCGAGCCCCAGGAGCAGGAGCCGCGCCGCCAGGAACATTGCGGCGCCGGCGCGCAGCGGGTCGCGGCGGCCGGCCAGCCAGCGCGCGCCCAGGATGTTGCTGAGGGTCGCGGCCAGGGGGGGCAGGGCGCTGAGGAGGCCGACCTCCAGGTTGTCGCCCCCGAGGCGGATGAGGTCGATGCCCAGGAAGGGGTTGAAGAGGTTGATCGCCGTGGCCTGCACCGCGCCGTGCACCGCGTTTTGGCGGGTGTTGAAGGCCTCGGCGTCGCCGGGATCGGCGGAGGTGGCCTGCGGCGCGGCCTCCGCCCTGCCCTCCGGTTCCCGCCCCCTGCCGCGGGCGACCTGCACCGACACGCCCCCCATGCCAGGCGCTTCGCCGCCGCGGCCGGGTGTCCCTGTGCCGTCCGGTGCGGGCCCAGGACGCTGCCGAGCAGGACGCGTCCCCCCGGGAGTGGGCCCCGCCGCCCGGGCTGCGGGGCCGTGGGCCAGGAGGTGCTGGCAGAAGGGGGAAGTATCACAGCGAGAGCCCGCCAGTGGCGCCCGTCCCGGCCGGCGGGCCCGCCGGCGGGCCCGAAGCGATCCGAGAGGGGGACATGCAGTGCCTGGCAGCAGGCCCAACATCCTGTTCATCATGAGCGACGACCACGCCGCCCACGCGCTCGGTTGTTACGGCAGCCGGATCAACACCACCCCGCACCTGGACCGCCTGGCCACCGAGGGGATGCGCTTCGACAACTGCTTCTGCACCAACTCCATCTGCGCCCCCAGCCGCGCGACGATCCTCACGGGGACCTACAGCCACGTCAACGGCGTGCGGACTCTGGACGACAAGCTCGACGGCTCGCTGCTGACGTTCCCGCAACTGCTGCGCCGGGCCGGCTACCAGACGGCGATCGTGGGCAAGTGGCACCTCGGGCATGGGGCGCCCCACGACCCCACCGGGTTCGATTACTGGAACGTCCTCCCGGGGCAGGGCGCCTACCACGACCCCACCCTGATCGAGGCCGGAGGGCGCCAGGTCCATCCCGGGTACGTCACCGACGTGATCACGGACCTGTCGCTGCGCTGGCTGCGCGACCGGGACCCCGAGCGGCCCTTCCTGCTGATGTGCCACCACAAGGCGCCCCATCGCCCCTGGGAGCCGGACGACCGCCACGCCCACCTCTATGAGGACGTGCACATCCCCCAGCCGCCCACCTTCGACGACGACTACCGCCACCGGGCCCGGGCGGCGGCCGCCGCCCGCATGCGCGTGGACCGGGACCTGGGCGAGCGCGACCTGAAGGCGCCGTTGCCCGACCTGCCCCCGGCGGAGTTGAAGGACTGGAAGTACCAGCGCTACATCAAGGACTACCTGCGCTGCGTCGCCAGCATCGACGACAACGTGGGGCGGTTGCTGGCCTACCTGGACGCGGAGGGCCTCGCTGCGGACACCCTGGTCGTCTACACCTCGGACCAGGGCTTCTTCCTCGGCGACCACGGCTGGTATGACAAGCGCTTCTTCTACGAGGAGTCCCTGCGCATGCCCATGCTCGTGCGCTACCCGCGGGGGGTGGCGGCCGGTTCCGTCGCCCGGCGCTTCGCCCTGAACGTCGACTTCGCGCCCACGTTCCTGGAGTACGCGGGCCTGCCGGTGCCGGCCGCGATGCAGGGCCGCAGCCTTGGGCCGCTGCTGCGCGGCGAGGACGCCGCCGGCTGGCAGCGCTCCATGTACTACCGGTACTTCATGCACCTGGCGCACCACAACGTTTACGCGCACTACGGGGTGCGCACGGAGCGCCACAAGCTGATCTACTACTACGAGAACGAGCCCGAGCCGGCGGAGTGGGAACTCTTCGACCTGGAGCGGGATCCCGCGGAGCTGCACAGCGTCCACGCCGACCCGGCGTACGCGGCCGTGGCCGCGGAACTGCGGGCCGAGCTGCATCGGCTGCGGGCCGAGGTGGGCGATCTCACGGCGCCCTTCCCCGGAGAGGGCGAGGGGGTCGGCCGCGGGGCCGGGTGAGTCGCGCCTGGCCCCGGGAGGGCCCGTCCCCGCGGTGGGGTGGGGCCCTCCCCCCGGATGGATGGTGCCCCGGCCGCCGCGGCCGGGGCCGTGCCGACCGCAGCCCCGCCCCTCGGAAGGAGCGTCCACGGATGCCCTGGGAACTGTGCTTCCGCCCCGCCGCCGCGCGCTTCGGGCTGCGGGAGTACGACCCGCCCGCCCTGGGGCCCGGGCAGGTGCGGGCGGCGACGATCCTGGCCGCCCCCAAGCACGGCACCGAACTGCGCTTCTGGGAGGGGTCGGTGTTCCGTGGCCGCCGCTGGGACGCCCGCCTGCGCCTGTTCCTGGACGCGGAGGTCCAGGCCTCCGCGCCTCCGGAGGCCGTGGCCGTCGGCAATATGGCCGTGGCCGAGGTGACGGAGGCGGCCCCCGACGTCCGGGGCCTGGCCGTGGGCGACCGGGTCTACGGGTACATGCCGGTGCGCGAGGTGCAGACGCTGGACGCCGCCCGGCTGCGCCCGTTGGGGCGGCTCTGCCCGGAGGACGCCGTCTGCCTGGACCCCGCCCATGTGGCCCTGGTGGCCGTGCGCGACGGGGGCGTGCGCGTGGGGGACTGGGCGTGCGTCTTCGGCCTGGGGGCCATCGGGTTGATGGTCGTCCAGGCGGCGCGGGCCTCCGGGGCCACGCGGGTCTTCGCCGTGGACCCCCTCGCCCCGAGGCGCCGGCGCGCGCTGGCGCTCGGGGCGGAGGAGGCCTTCGACCCGGGGGCCGGGGATGTGGCGCTGGCGATCAAAGGGGCGACGGGTCTGGACGGCGTCGATGTGGCCCTGGAGGTGGCCGGCGCCGCCGCCTCGCTCGGGCAGGCGATCCGCTGCCTGCGCCAGTGCGGCACGGTGGTCGCCGTCGGCTGGGGGCACGGGGACGGCCGGGGGTTGTACCTCGGCGAGGAGTTCCACGTGAACCGGCCGACGATCGTGGGCAGCCAGGCCGTGTGGGACAACCCCGATCGGGACCACCCGCGCTGGCAGGAGGCCCGGGCGCGGGCGACTTGCGTGACCCTCTTCGAGACCGGCCGCCTCACCTCTCGCGGGGTGCTGGACCCCGTGGTGTCGCTGCAGGAGGCCCCCGAGGTCCTCGACGCCGTGCTGCACAACCCGGGCGCCGTGGAGAAGGTCGGGGTGCGCTTCGCCGCGGCGCCCGTGCCGGGGAGCGCCGGCGCGCCGGAGGGTTCGGGGGCCGCCAGCGCCCTGCCCCCACGCCCCCGTAGCGGTGGGCGGCGGGCCGGCGGCCCGTCCGCCGCGCCGCGCCG
>DAHWHV010000256.1 GCA_027335545.1 Clostridia bacterium | reverse complement strand
CCGACCGGCCGCCCGGAGGGGGCGGGGCCAGGCGCACGCCGGCCCGCAGCTTGGCGCTGCGCGCCCGCGGGTTGGCCTGGGCCTCGGCCGCGCCAGCGGCCAGCGGCCGCTGCAGCAGGGGCTGGAGCGTGGGCTCGGCGCCGCAGCGGCAGACCGGCCAGTCGGACGGGCAGGTGCAGCCGGCGGCCAGCGACCGGAAGACGTGCTTGACGATGCGGTCCTCCAGGGAGTGGAAGGAGAGGGCCACCACCCGCCCCCCCGGGTGCAGGCGGCGCACCGCGGCCTCCAGGCCCGCCTCCAGGGCGCCGAGTTCGTTGTTGACGGCGATGCGCAGGGCCTGGAAGGTGCGGCGCGCCGGGTGGGGGCCGTCCCGGCGCGCGCCCGCCGGCACGGCCTGCTTGATGATCTCCACCAATTCCCCCGTGGTCTGGATCAACCCGCGATCCTGCCGCCGCCGCACGATGAAGTTGGCGATGCGCCGGCTCCAGCGCTCCTGCCCGAAGCGCCGGATGATGTCGGCGAGCTCTTCCTCGGAGAGGCCGTTGACCAGGTGGTAGGCCGTGGTGCCCTGGGTGGGGTCCATGCGCATGTCCAGCGGCGCGTCCGCCCGGTAGCTGAAGCCGCGGTCCGGGCGGTCCAGCTGGGGGCTGGAGACGCCGCAGTCGAAGAGCACGGCGTCCACCAGACCGAGCCCCAGCCCGTCCAGCACCGCCTCCAGGTCGCTGAAGTTGGCCTGGACGACGTGACAGCGCGCGCCGAGCCGCTCGGCCTCCGGCGCCAGGCGGCGGCGCGCGGCGGCGCAGGCATCGGGGTCGCGGTCGACGGCCACCAGGCGCCCGCCCGCTCCGAGGCACCCCAGGATCGCCTCGGCGTGGCCCCCGAAGCCGACCGTGGCATCCACCACGGTCTCCCCGGGACCGGGGCGGAGGTAGTGGAGGACCTCCGCGCGCATCACGGGCAGGTGGGCGAGCCCGGGGTCGTCGGTGGCAGGCTGCTCCGCGTCGGGCCGAGATCGCGCCACCTCTCCGCGCCGCTCTTCATCCGCGTCCAGCGACCGCCTCCGCATCCGGTTCACCCCCGCTGTTGCCATCCTGCCCGCCGCACCGACCACGGCATCCCGTCCGGGGGCCCGCGGGACCTCGGATCGGACTCGCGGGGCGCGGCGACCACGCCCGCCCGCCGTCAGCCCCCGAGGGCCCCCAGGCGCTCGGCGATGTCGGCGTACCCGGTCTCGGCCTCCCCGACGTACCGGTCCCAGGCCTCGGGCTGCCAGACCTCGGCCCGCGCCGAGACCCCGACGATCACGCCCTCGCGCGTGAGCCCCGCGAACTGCCGCAGCGGCGGGGGCAGCAGGATGCGCCCCTGCGCGTCCGGCCGGCAGTCGCTGGCCCCGGCGAAGACCAGCCGGGCCAGGGCCCGCGCGTCCCGCTGCGTGAGCGGGAGGTCCCGCAGCTTGGCGCTGAGGGTCTCCCACTCCGACATGGGGTAGAGGAAGAGGCACCCCTCCAGGCCCTTGGTGACCATGAAGACGGGCCCCAGCTCCTCCCGGATGCGGGCGGGCAGCGTGAGCCGGCCCTTGTCGTCGATGGTGTGCCGGAACTCGCCGACCAGGTTGGCCACGCTGCCCCCCTTCCCATGCGGCGTCCGCAGGCGGCTGGCCGGGGTCGTCCCCCACCGGGCCACCACCCGCCGCCACTTCCCCCCACTTCGCCCCACTCTGCCCCACCATACTCCACATCGGCGATCGTTCCTGCGCCGTGAAGGGCAGGTGGGGCGGGAATTTTCCGGCGGGGGGAGGGGGAGGGGCCGGGACGCCGGCCCCTCCCCCTCCCCGGGGCACTAGGCGGCGCGCGCAGGGGTGGCGCCGGAGGGGGGAGGCGGCGGGGTGCGCGGGAGCCGGGCGGGGCGGGGCCGGGACTCCGGCCCCGCCCCACCCCGCGGCACTGGTGGCCGCGCGCAGGGGCGCCGCCAGAGGGGCGCGACGGCCTCGGTGGGCTGCGCAGACGGCCTGTGGTGCGGGGCCGACCCCCGGAGGGGGGCAGCGGTACCCAGCGTCCATCCCACGCGTCGCGGGCTTGGCGAACCTTGGACCTGGGGGCTTGCGCTCCGGTGGGGGGTTGCGGCAGGCGGCGATGGGGGCGAGCGGCGCTGGCAGGGTGGGCTTGGTGGTGGCCGGCG
>DAHWHV010000184.1 GCA_027335545.1 Clostridia bacterium | reverse complement strand
GCGGCCGCGGCGGGCGGGCTCAGCGGGCCGCGCCCTCACCCGCCCGCCCCGAGCAGGCGGAGGAGGTCCTCGCGCCCCGGCAGCCAGCAGAGTTCCGGCTCCAGGGTCCACTCGTAGGCGGCGCGAACCGCCGCGCGCACGTCCGCCATCAGGGACAGCACGTCGCTGGCGCGGGCCCGCCCCAGGTTGACGATGAAGTTCGCGTGGCGTGGGGAGACCTGGGCGTCCCCACGCCGCCACCCCCGGCACCCGGCGGCCTCGACCAGGCGGCCCGCGAAGTCCCCCGGGGGATTGCGCCAGATGCTGCCCGAGTTGGGCAGTTCCAGGGGTTGCGTCTGCCGGCGGCGGGCCGCGCGGAGGCGCAACTCCTGCCGCACGGCGGCCGCGTCGGCGGGCCTCAGCTCCAGCACGGCACCCAGGGCCAGCAGCCGCTCGCGCTGCAGCCGGCTCTGCCGGTAGCCGAAGCCCATCTCCGCCGCGGGGACATCCAGGACCTCCCCGCTGGGGGTCATCGCCCGGACGCTGCGGACCACGGCCCCGATGTCCCCGGCGGCGGTGCCCGCGTTCATGGCCAGGGCCCCCCCGACGGTGCCCGGGATGCCGGCGACCCCCTCCAGCCCGGAGAGACCGCGCGTGGCGGCCGCGGCGACCAGGGGGGCCAGGTGCACGCCCGCCCCGACCTCGACCACCGGGCCGGTGAAGCGCACCCAGGCACAGGCGGCCTCCAGGCTGAGCACCAGGCCGTCGAAGCCGGCGTCCGGGCACAGGAGGTTGCTGCCGAGGCCGAGCAAGCGCCAATCCAGCCCCTGGGCGGCGGCCCAGGCCAGCGCCCGGCCCAGGGCCGCCTCGCCCTCGGGCGCGGCGAAGAGGCGGGCGGGCCCGCCGATGCGGATCGTGGTGTGGCGGGCGAGCGGCTCCTGCGTCCGCAGGTCCCCCGGCATCACATCCCGCAGGCTCGACTCCTGCACGGCCTACCCCCCCCTTGGCCCCAGGGCTGGCGGCGGCGCCGTGCCCGGGGAGCGCACCCGCGCCACCTCGCCCACGGCGGCGACCAGGCGGGCCAGGGCGTCTGGCTGGGCCTGGCGCCGGGCGGCGGCGGCCATCGCCTGGCGGCGCGGCGCATCCCCCAGGAGGGCGGAGATCTCCTTGGCCAGCGCGGCCCCGTCCAGGCCACGCTCCGGGAGGACCAGCGCGGCACCCGCCCGCGCGAACGCCGCCGCGTTGGCCTCCTGGTGGTGGTGGGTGACGTGGGGCGAAGGGATCAGGATCGAGGGCTTGCCCACCAGCGCGATTTCGGCCAGGGTGAGGGCGCCGGATCGGCAGACCACGAGATCCGCCGCGGCCAGCGCGTCCCCCATCCGCTCCACGTAGGGCACCACCACCACGCGCCCGCGCCCCGGCGGCGCCGTGCCGCCGCCGGGCAGGGCGCCCTGGGCGGACGCGGCGTGGTCGCGTCCCGACACGAACAGCAGCGTGGCGTCCAGCGGATGGGGCAGCAGCCCCGCGAACAGGCGGGCAAAGACCGCCGAGCCCTTGCTGCCGGCGACCATCAGCACCACGCGGCCCGCCGGCGGCAGCCCCAGGCGGCGGCGGGCCGCGGCGGCCTCGATGCCCAGCAACTCGGGACGGACCGGGTTCCCGCAGACCAGGGTCCGGGTCCCCCGCGGGAGCGCCGCCACGGCCTCCGGGAAGGGCACCGCGACAACGGCGGCCCGCAGCGCCAGGAGGCGGTTGGTGACCCCCGGCACGGCGTTCTGCTCCTGCAGCACCAACGGCACCCCACAAAGCAGCGCGGCGAAGCCGACGGGCCCGGCGGCATAGCCCCCCGTCCCCACCACCACGTCCGGCCGGAAGCGCCGGACCAGGCGCAGGGCCGCCCACACGGCGCCCCCGAGGAGCCAGCCGGCCGCCAAGGCCTCGCGCAGGCGCTTGCGCACGATCCCCCGCACCGCCAGGCTGACCAGGGGGAAGCCGGCCGCGGGCACCAGGCGCTCCTCCATGCCGCCGCGCGCCCCGACGAAGAGCACGTCCGCGACGGGCAGCGCCTCCTGCGCCGCCCGGGCCATCGCCAGCGCGGGGTAGATGTGCCCGCCGCTCCCACCGGCGGCGAACAGCAGGCGCAGCGGCCGTCCCGCCGCCCGCGCCGCCCCCGCCTCCCGGGCCTCGGCCCCGACGCCTCCCATGCCCCATCGCTCCCCAGACCAGCCGCCCTTGGCCGTCGCGCGCCCAGCGGCCCCCGCACGCCCCACGTCCGGCCCCCGCCCTTGCCTGGCCCGGCCCCGCCTACCCCTAGGCGTACGTCGAAATGTTGGCCAGCATGCCGAGCCCCGCCAGGGTGAAGATCAGCGAACTCCCCCCGAAGCTGACCATCGGCAGGGGAATGCCGGTGATCGGCAGCAACCCGGTGACGACCCCGATGTTGACGATCGCCTGCACGGCGAGCATGGTCGTGATGCCCGTGGCCAGCAGCGTGCCGAAGAGGTCCGGCGCCGCGGCGGCGATGCGGTAGCCGCGCCAGATCAACAACCCGAACAGGCAGAGGACCAACAGCCCGCCGATCAGCCCCAACTCCTCGCCCAGGACGGCGAAGATGAAGTCGGTGTGCTCCTCTGGCAGATAGAAGTACTTCTGGCGACTCTGCCCCAGCCCCACCCCGAAGAGCCCCCCGGAACCGAGGGCGTACAGGGACTGCAGGATATGATACCCGGAACCCTGGGCGTGCGCCGTGGGGTGGAGGAAGGCCAGGAAACGGGTGCGGCGATACGGGGAACTGAAGATGGCCGCGAACAACAGCGGCACGGTGGAGGCGAAGACCGCGGCGAACTGGATCGGTGGTACGCCCGCGACGTAGAGCAGGATCACCGACGTGCCGAACAGCGCCGCCGCCGTCCCCAGGTCGGGCTCCTTGAGGATCAGGGCGGCCGCGGCGCCGACGATGAGCAGCACGGGCACGGCGCCCCGCCAGAACGAGCGCAGGCGACGAGCCCCGCATTCGGAGAGCCAGGCGGAGACGAAGACGACCATGGTCAGCTTCGCCGTCTCCGAGGGTTGGAAGGAGGCCGGCCCCAGGCCGATCCAGCGTCGAGAGCCGTTGACGTTGTGGCCGACGACCAGGACGGCGACCAGCAGCAGGAACGTTGCCGCCAGCACCCACCGGGAGAGGAGCTTCCAGTTCCGGTACGGGAAGCGCAGGCAGAAATAGAAGCAGCCGGAGCCGAGCGCCGTCCAGAGCAGCTGGCGCTTGAAGTAGAAGTAGGGGTCGTGGAGCTGGGCCCCGGCCGTGATCGAGCTGGAGGAGAGGACCATCACCAGGCCCAACGTGAGGATCGCCGCGGCGACCAGGAGCAGGAAGTAGTCCGGCGGCTGGCGCCGACGCGTCATCGACGACCCCTCCCCTCGGCCCCCCGTACGCGCCTCCGGCGCCGACAACGCGCTCACCGCCCCCAATACCCGAGGAGCCCCGCCGCCCCGCACAGGAGGCTGAACACGAGCACGCGGGGCACCAGGCGCCCCTCGCCCCACCCGGACAGCTCCAGGTGGTGGTTGAGCGGCGCCATGCGCAGCAGGCGCCTGCCGGTGCGGCGGTACCACGCGACCTGCAGCACCACGGAGAGGACCTCCAGGAGGAAGAACAGACCGATCAGGGGCAGGTAGAGCGTCAGACCGGTGAGGATACCGACCGAGGCAAAGGCGGCACCGATGGCCATCGAGCCCGTATCCCCCATGAAGACCACCGCCGGGTGCCAGTTCCAGCGCAGAAACGCCAGGAGGGCCCCGCCCAGCGCCAGATCGAGCCCCGCCAGCCCCCGGTCGCCCACGGCCCAGGCCACCACCCCGACGCTGCCCAGGGCGACGGCCCCGGTGCTGCCCAGCAGGCCGTCCGCCCCGTCGGTGAAGTTGGCGCCGTTGGTGGAGCCCAGGAGCGCGACCACGACTAGGGCCAGGAAGACCAGCGGGGCCACCACCAGGTGCCCGCGCATCCAGGGGACCGCCAGGCCCATCGCCTCCGGCCGGGCGCCCAGGGCGACCAGGCAGAGCAGGCCCGCCAGGAGCAACTGGCCGGCGAGCTTGTGCCGGGCCCACAGGCCCTCGGGCCGTTTGCGCACGACCTTGAGGTAATCGTCGGCGAACCCGAGGGCGGCGTGCCCCAGCGTCACGCCGCAGCAAGCCAGCAGCACCACGTTGCGGGGGTCCACGGCCCAGGCCGCCAGGCAGGCGACGGGCACGAAGACCGCCCCGCCCGCCGTGGGCGTCCCGGCCTTGGCGAGGTGCGAGGCGGGTCCCTGCTGGCGCACCACCTGCGTCAGGCCCGCCCGCCGCAGCACCCCGATGGCGGCCGGCAGCAGCAGGAGCGTGACCAGGAACGCGGCCGCCGCGGCGTACAGGGGGCTGAGGTCGGGCAAGCGTCGCTTCTCCCCTCAGAGCCGCCAAGGCTGCAGGGCGGCGAGACTCCACGGCTTCACGGCTCCGGGTCCCCACGGTCCGGGGCCCCACGGCTCCCCGGCTCCAGCGCCCCGCGACCCGGCCGCCGCCCGGGCCGGCGCGGAACGGGTCACGGCCCCCCCCCGCCACCCGGCAGCTCAGGGGCGGCGCCCCCCGCCCCCAGGGGCCCGCGCGCCCGGGACCATTCCACGAGGGAACCGACGACCTCCTCCAGCCCGAGCGCGTGGGAGCCCTTCACCAGGACGGCCGTTCCCTCGTGCGCCCCGGCGAGCAGTCCGGGCAGGGCGGAGGCCGCCTCGTGCCGGTCGGCCACCTCGTGGATGCGCGCGGACGGCAGCCCCGCCTGCCGCGCCCCGGCGGCGATGTCCCTGGCCCGCGGGCCCACCGCCAGGAGCCAGGACAGCCCGGCGGCGGCCGCCGCCTCGCCGACCCGGCGGTGGCCGTCGATGCTGGCGGGCCCCAACTCGAGCATGTCGCCGAGCACGGCGGCGCGCCGCCCGACGGGCACCAGGTCCGCCAACGCCTCCAGGGCGGCGAGCATCGACTGGGGCGCGGCGTTGAACGTGTCGTCCAGGATGCGCAGGGGCCCGGACTCGCGCAGGTGCAGCCGGCCCTCGGCGGCCCGCACCAAGCCGAGGGCGGCCGCCGCCCGCTGCGGCTCGACCCCCAGCCTGTCCGCGCAGGCCAAGGCGGCCAAGGCGTTGGCCAGTTGGGGCCGGCCCAGCAGGCGCAGCCGCAGCGGCACCGGCCGCCCGGCCAAGAGCGCGGTCACGGACAGCCCGCCCTCCGGGAGGGTGCGGATGTCCTGCGCCGTGACGTCGGCGTGCGCTCCGAGGCCATACCAGACCACGGGGGCGCGACTCTGCGCGGCCATCCGTCGTTGCCACGGATCGTCCCTATTCAGCACCGCCAGACCGCATGAGGGCAGGGCCTCCAGCAGTTCCGCCTTGGCCGCGGCGATCGCCGCCCGCGAGCCGAGCTGCTCTCTGTGGCTGTCGCCGATCACCGTGACGACGCCGACCCGCGGGCGACAGATGGCCGCCAGATAGGCGATCTGGCCCCGGCCGCGCATCGCCAGTTCCAGCGTCACGAAGCGGTGGTCGCTGCGCGCGCGCAGGCACACCAGGGGGAGGGAGATCTCCGTGTTGAAGCTGCCCTCCGCGTCCAGCACGGAACCGCCGGCCGACAGCGCGGCGGCGAGCAGGCGGCGCGTGCCGGTCTTACCGACGCTGCCGGTCACGCCGACGACGGTGGGCCGGGGACGCAGCCCGTCCAGGTGACGGGCCGCGAGGCGTCCCAGGGCGGGGATGACGGCCGGCACCCGGATCACCCCGAGCCCGGCGGGCACGTCCCGCAACCCCCACAGGTCCCCGGGGTCACGGTCGACCAGCGCGGCGTGCGCCCCCGCCGCATACGCCGCCGGCAGCAGGGTGTGGGCGTCGGTCCGTTCCCCGCGGATGGCGACGAAGAGGTCCCCCGGCTGCACCGCCCGCGTATCCGCGGCGAGGCCGCCGATGGGGAGGGCGGGCTCCCCCGCCAGCAACGCGCCGCCGACGTGGGCGGCGAGTTCCCGCAGGTCGTAGCGGAGTGGTCCGGCGCGCAGGCTATGGGGGGAGCTCACCTGTACCCCAGCCCCCGCAGCGCCGCCGCCGCCTCTTCCCGGTCGTCGAAGTGGATGCGGCGATCCGCGAAGATCTGGTAGTCCTCGTGCCCCTTCCCGGCAATGACCACCACGTCCCCCGCCCCCGCCGCGGCGATGGCGGCCGTGATCGCCTCGCGCCGGTCGGGGATCACGCGATAGGCGGCCCCCGGGATTCGGGCGGCGCCCGCCTCGACCTCGCGCAGGATCGCGCCGGGATCCTCGCTGCGCGGGTTGTCGGAGGTGAGCCACACCGCGTCCGCGTAGCGGGCCCCGATCTCCCCCATCAGCGGGCGCTTGCCGCGGTCGCGGTCGCCGCCGCAGCCGAAGACGGCCAGCACCCGGTGCGGGCCCGCCCGCTGCGCACCCTCGGCGACCTCGCGCGCCGCCCGCAACACGGTCTCCAGGCCGTCGGGCGTGTGGGCGTAGTCCACGAGCACGGCGAAGGGCTGCGCCCCGGGCACCGCCTCCAGCCGGCCGGGGACCCCCGCCACCCGGCCCAGGGCCAACGCGACGGCCTCCGGCTCGATGCCGCAGAGCAGGCCCACGCAGAACGCCCCGAGGGCGTTGACCACGTTGAAGCGCCCGCACAGGCGTAGCGCGCACTCGACCTGCCCGCCGGGGTGGACGATCCGGCAGCGGCTGCCCTGCGGGGACAGGACGATGCCCTCCGCCCGCACCTGCGCGCCGGGGCCGAGGCCGAAGCGCAGCACGGGCACGACCCCAGCCACGGCCTCGACCATCTCCCGCCCGGCAGGGTCGTCGGCGTTGACCACGGCCCCCCGCGGCCCCTGCTTGGCCGGCGCGCCGGCCACGGGGCGACCCAGGAGTTCGAACAGCCGGCGCTTGCTGCGGCGGTAGTGGGCGAAGTCCGGGTGTTCCAGCGGCCCCAGGTGGTCCTGAGTGAGGTTGGTGAAGACGGCGAGGTCGAAGGCCACGGCCTCCACCCTGCGCCGCGCCAGGGCCACGGAGGACACCTCCATCGCCGCCCAGCGGTCCCCGGCGGTGACCATCTCGGCAAACAGCGCCTGCAGGTCCGGCGCCTCGGGGGTCGTCAGCCCCGCCGGGCGCGCGTGCCCGCCCGCCACGGCGGAGACGGTCCCCACCAACCCCACGGGCCCCAGGGCCCGCAGGACCTCGCGGACCAGGTAGGTGGTGGTGGTCTTGCCATTGGTCCCCGTGACCCCCACCATCCCCAGGCGGGCCGTCGGGTGGCCGAAGAAGGCGGCGCTGAGCGGCCCGGCCAACCCCCGGGCGTCGTCGACCACCACGGCGGCCCGGCCCGGCGGCAGTGGGGCCGGAACGGCCGCGGCACGCTCGACCAGCACCGCCGCCGCGCCGGCGCGGAGGGCGGCGGGCACGAAGTCGTGGCCGTCGAAGCGCGCCCCGCGCCAGGCCATGAACAAATCGCCTGGACGCAGGGTGCGCGAGTCGTAGCCGACCCCGGAGACCTCCGCCTCCACATCCCCACACACCGCTCGCACCGGCATCCCGCTCAGCAGTTCCCGCAGGCGCACGCCCGTCACTCCCCTGACCACTCGCCCCGCGGCGGCGACCCGCCGCGGGCACCCTCCCGCCGACCCGTCAGCGCAGCGTCGCCTCCACCACATCCCCGGGGTGCGCGGCGGCCCCGGGGGCGGGGCTCTGCGCGATCACCCGCCCGGTCCCGTCCGCACGCAGGCCCAGCCCCTCCACGCTGAGGGTCGCGGCCGCCTGCGTCAAGGTCAACCCCTGGAGGTCGGGCACGGTCACGCTCTGCTCCGGGAGGGCCAGGGCGGGCGTCGTATAGGCCAACACCGTCGACCACTTGGCGACCTGCGCCCCGGCCGGCGGCACCTGCCGCAGGACGCGCGCGCCGCCGGCCGGCCCGGCCCCACCCGCCGCCGACGCCCCGTCGACCCGCAGGAACAGCCCGCGCTCCGCCGCCAGCCGCTCGGCGTCCGCGGGCGGCAGGCCAACGACGTCGGGCATGGCCACGGTCTCGGCCGGCAGGGGCCGCACCGCGGGCGGCCGCTGCCCGGCGGGGCAGGCGGCCGGCAGGCCCAGGTGGCGCAGCGTCGCGACCATGATCGCCCGGAACACCGGGGCGGCCACCTGACCCCCATAATAGAGGCCCTGCGGCTCGTCGATCATCACGTAGAGCGCCACCCGGGCCCCGTGCGCGGGGGCGAAGCCCAGGAACGAGCCGATGTAGGCGCCCTCCCCGATGCGCCCCCCCACGTACTTCTGCGTGGTCCCCGTCTTTCCGGCCACCGAGTAGCAGGCGATGGCCGCCTGCCGGCCGCTGCCCTGCTCCACCACGCTGGCCATCAGGCTCTGCACGGTGTATGCGGTCTGCGGCGAAAGGACCCGGCGCACCGTCCGCGGCTCGATGCGCCGGACCACCGCGCCGGCGGGGGAGAGCAGCTCGGCGCCCAGGTGCGGCCAGGGGAGATTCCCTCCGTTGGCGATCGCCGAGATCGCCGTGAGCATCGACAGGGGCGTCACGGCCAGGGTCTGGCCGAAGGACTCCTCAGCCACATCCAGCGGGGTCGCCAGGTGCTCGGGGCGGAGGAGGTTGGGCTGGCGGGCCTCGCCCGGAAGGTCCACCCCGGTGCGCCCGGTGAAGCCGAACGCGCGCAGGTACCGGTAGAAGCGCTGCACGCCGAGCATTACGCCCACCCGCGCGAAGATGGTGTTCGCGGACTTCTGGAAGCCGACCGCGAAGGTCGTGGGGCCCAGGCCGCGGCGGTTGAAGTTGTGGATGTTCACCCCCCCGACGCTGAAGACCCCGGAGTCGTCGAAGGGGCTGCTCGGGGTGATCAGGCCCTCCTGCAGGGCGGCCGCCGCCGTGATCGGCTTGAAGACGGACCCCGGCGAGTAGACCAGCGTGAGCAGCGGGTTGGTCCACAGGCTCGGGTCCGCCTGGCGGAAGGCGTTGGGGTCGAAGGTGGGCCACGCCGCCCAGGCCAGGATGGCGCCGGTGCTCGGGTCCATCATCAGGGCATACCCCGCCTTGGCGTGGGCGGCCGCCACCCCGGCGTCCAGGTTGCGCTGGACGATGGCCTGCAGCGTCGAGGACAGCGTGGTGCGCAGGGTGTCCCCCTGGACCGGCGGCACGTAGCGGGTCACCCCCCCGGGGATCTCCCTCCCCCTGGCGTCGGTTTCGATGATCAGTTCGCCGTTGCGCCCGCGCAACTGGTGGTCGTAGCTCAGCTCCAGCCCCGCCAGCCCCTGGTTGTCGATGCCCACGAAACCGAGGATCGGCCCGGCGAACATGCCCCGAGGGTAGACACGCCGCGACTCCTGCACCAGGGACACCCCGGGCAACCGCAGGCGACGCACGGCGGCCGCCGCCACGGGATCGACCCGGCGCGCCAGCCAGACGAAGGCCGTATGCCTGCTGAGCTTCTTGCCCAACACGGTGGCCGTCTGATGCAGGAGCGGGGAGAGGGCGGAGGCGGTGGCGGTCCGGTCCCGCACCTGGGCCGGCACGGCATAGACCGAGTCCACACCCACGCTGATGGCCAGCGGACGCCCGCGGCGGTCGGTGATCTCCCCGCGGCGCGCCTGGAGCGGCACCACCCGCGTGTGCACATCCACGGCCCGGCGATAGAGCGAGGCGCCCCGCCAGGCCTGCAGCCAGAAGAGCCGCACCCCCAACAGGGCCAGGAGGCACGTCACCCCGCACAGCGCCCAGAGGACCCGCCGCCGCACCGCGACCCCGCCGCCATCCATCGGCCGCCCGCCCCCCTGGGCCCCACCGGGCCCTCCGGGAGGCACGCCGGGACGGTCCCTGGTGGCACGAGACGGGCGCCGCGTGGGCGGGGGCGCCCCCCTGGGTGGACGGCCTCAGCCCCCGGGCCGCGCGGCTCCCGGCCCCCGGTCGCCAGCCGTCCCCGTGCCCTGCCCCGGCCCGGGCCTCGGGCGCGCCCCCCCGGCCCCCGACCGGGGCGGCACGGCCCTGGACCCGTTTCCCTCGGAGGCGACGAGCGACTGGCGAACCACGGGCCTGCGTCCCCGCGGGCAGCACCGACCGGCCCCCCCCCGCCAGGGCGCGGGGACCCGGAGGGCGCGCCGGCCGCGGCGGGCCTAGCCCCAGACCCTCAGCCACACCGCCCGCACGGACGCGGTCGCGCGCAGCGCGGTGGCGCGCACCCCGC
>DAHWHV010000174.1 GCA_027335545.1 Clostridia bacterium | reverse complement strand
CGCCTTGCCGGCGGTCCTGGTGATCCATGGCCCGAATCTGAACCTGTTGGGGCGGCGCGAGCCCGGGGTGTACGGCGGCGTCCCCCTGGCGGAGATCGACGCGGGCCTGGTGCGCCTCGGGGCCGAGTGCGGCGCCGAGGTCGTGTGCGTCCAGCACAACGGGGAGGGGGAGATCGTCACGGCGATCCAGCAGGCCCTCGGGCGCTTCGCCGGCATCCTGATCAACCCCGCCGGCTACACCCACACCAGTGTGGCGATCCGCGACGCCCTGGCCGCCGTCGGCGAACTGGGGGTGCCGGCCGTGGAGGTCCACCTGTCCCAGCCGGCGGCGCGCGAGCCCTTCCGCCACGTCTCGCTGGTGGCCGCGGTCTGCCGCGGCAGCGTCTCCGGCTTCGGCGCCCACGGCTATCCGCTGGCCCTGCGGGGCCTGCTGGCGCGGATCGGGGGTGCCCGGCCATGAGCGAGCCCCGCCTGACCGCGCTGCGCGCGCTGCTGGCCCAGCGCCTACCCCAGGCCCAGGCGCTGCTGGTCGCCGCCCCGGAGAACCGGCGCTACCTCTCGGGCTTCCGCGGGGATACGGCCCTGCTCTGGGTGACCCCGACGGACGCCGCCATCCTGACGGACGCCCGCTTCTGGGAGCAGGCCGAGGCGGAGGCGCCCGACTGGCGCCTGGTGCGGGTCGAGAAGGCGGAGACCGTCGAGTTCATCGCCCGGCTGTGCGCGGAGGCGGGCGTGACCGCCCTGGCCTTCGAGCCGGACCAGGTCAGCTACGCCACCTACCGCGCCTGGCGGCGGGGGTGCAGGGGCGTCCGCCTGCTGCCGGTGCCCGACCTGCTCGGCGATCTGCGCCTGGTCAAGGACCCTGAGGAGTTGGCGGCGATCCGCCGCTCGGCGGCGCTCACCGACGAGGCCTTTGCGGCCTGGCTGCCGTCCGTGCGGGCCGGCGAGACGGAGGCCGCCCTGGCGGCGGAGTTCGAGTACCGCCTCCGCCGGGCCGGGGCGGACGGGGTTTCGTTCCCCCCGATCATCGCGGCCGGCCCGGGCGGGGCGATGGCCCACGCCATCCCGGGGCCGCGGCCGCTGCGGGCCGGCGAGGTGGTGGTGGTCGACGTGGGGGCGGTGTGGGGCGGGTACTGCTCGGACATGACGCGCACGGTGCGCGTGCCCGGCGGGGCACCGCCCCCCGACGCCGCCGCGGTCTGGGACACCGTGCGCCGCGCCCTGGACGCCGGGGTGGCGGCCGTGCGCCCCGGCGCCACGGGCGTCGAGGTCGACGCGGCGGCGCGGGGGGTGATCGCCGCCGCCGGGTACGGGGGGTACTTCGGCCATGGCACCGGGCACGGCGTCGGCTTGGCCGTCCACGAACGCCCCCGGCTCTCCCCGCTGGCCGACCCGCGCGTGCGCCTGCCCGCGGGCGCCGTGGTCACCGTCGAGCCCGGCGTCTACCTGCCCGGACGGTTCGGGGTGCGCCTGGAGCAGTTGGTCCTGGTCGGCGCGGCGGGGGCAGAGGTGCTGAGCGCCACGCCCCTGGGTTTTTGAACGGCGCGGCCGTGTGGCCGCGCCGAGCGCGCGGTTCTGCTCCGCTGGCCGGGTGCGCAGGCCGAGTTGGCGTGCGTCTGCCGGGTCCGCCGGCCGGGGCTGATGGCTGGGTCTGCCGGCTGGGTCTCTGGGTCTGATGAGGAATGGGAGTGGTGGCAGGCATGGCGGAGATGACTTCGACGACGGATTGGCGGCCGGGGATGACGGTCGAGCTGGACGGGGCGCCGACGCTGGTGCTGGAGAGTAACCACGTCAAGCCAGGGAAGGGCCCCGCCTTCGTGCGCGCGCGGCTGAAGAACCTGCAGAGCGGGGCGATCTATGAGCGGACGTTTCGTTCCGCCGAGAAGATCCCCGCCGCGCTGGTCGAGCGGCGGGACATGCAGTTTCTGTACGAGGCGGACGGCGAATACCATCTGATGGACAAGGAGAGCTACGAGCAGTTCCCGGTGCGCGCCGAGGCGATCGGGGACCAGCGCCGCTTCCTGCAGGAGAACATGGCGATCCTGGTGACCACCTACAAGGGCGGGATCGTCGATGTGGAACTGCCGACCACCATCGAGACGGAGGTCGCCTCCACCGAGCCCGGGATCAAGGGCGACACGGTGAGCAACACGACCAAGGCCGCGGTGATCGACACGGGGGCCACGGTGCAGGTGCCCCTGTTCATCGACCGCGGCGAGCGGATCAAGGTGGACACGCGGACGGGGGCCTACGTCGGGCGGGCCTGAGCGGGAGGCGGCTGGTGCGCCGGCCCCGGCTGCCGGGCCTGGGGGCGGGGGCGGGCCGCGCCCCCGCGGGCGGCGGAGTCGCGGTGCCTGGGGCGGTTGGGCTATAGTGGGAGGTCGGCTGGGTTGGCCAGCCCTCGGGGGCGCCCGGCCGGGCGCGGGGTGCGCGCGAAAGGGGAGTCGTCGGGTGCCCAGGCCCAGCGCGGAGGCCCCAGGACCGGTCGCCGGGACCGGGGGCGTGGACTTCCGGGCCACGCTGCAGCTCCCCCAGACCGCCTTCCCCATGAAGGCGGACCTGCCGCGGCGCGAGCCGGAGCTGCAGCGGCGCTGGGTGGAGTCCGGGCTCTACGGCCGCATCCGGGAGGCGCGCCGCGGTGCGCCCAAATTCATCTTCCACGACGGGCCGCCGTACGTGAACGGCAACATCCACATGGGCACGGCCCTGAACAAGTCGCTCAAGGACTTCACCGTGCGCTTCCACACCCTGCTTGGGGAGGACGCCCCCAACGTCCCGGGCTGGGACAGCCACGGCCTACCCGTCGAGTTGCAGGCCCTGAAGAAGTACGGCCTGGACCGCAACCGGACGGCGGCGCTGGAACTGCGGCGCCGCTGCCGCGCGTTCGCCCTGTCCTTCCTGGAGACGATGACCGCCCAGTTCGTGCGCCTGGGAATCCTCGCCGACTGGGAGCACCCCTACGTCACCCTGGACGCCGCCTACGAGGCCGAGGAGATCGCGGTCTTCGGCCGGATGGCCGCCGCCGGCCTGATCCGGCGCGGCCTGCAGCCGGTGTACTGGTGCCCGGAGTGCACGACCGCCCTGGCCGAGGCGGAGGTCGAGTTCCACGAGCTTGAGTCGCCGGGGATCACCGTCCTCTTCCCGGTGCGGGACGGGCGGGGGAGCCTGCCCGCGGGGGCCGCTGCGGCGATCTGGACCACCACGCCCTGGACCCTGCCGGCCAATGTGGCTATCGCCGCTCACCCGGAGGTGGAGTACGCCGTGGTGCGCACGGCGTCCGGCCCGGTGCTCTGCGCGGCGAGCCGGGTGGGGTTTCTGGCGGCCGCCGCCGGCGTCGCGGAGCCGGAGGTGCTGCTGCGCCTGCGGGGCAGCGACCTGGAGGGCGTGGTCTGCGCCCACCCCTTCCTGGAGCGGGAGAGCCCGATCGTCCTGGCGGACCACGTGGCGGCCGACGAGGGCACCGGACTGGTGCACACGGCGCCCGGTCACGGGCGCGAGGACTTCGAGACCGGGCGGCGCCACGGCCTGCCCGTGCTGCAGCCGCTGGACGACCGGGGCCGCTTCACCGCCGAGGGGGGGGAGCTCGCCGGCCTCTTCTACGCGGCGGCCAACGAGCGCATCGTGGGCCTGCTGCGGGCCCGCGGGGCCCTCTGGGCCGCCGCGCCGATCCGGCACGAGTACGCCCACTGCTGGCGCTGCAAGCGGCCGGTGATCTGGCGGGCCACCGAGCAGTGGTTCTGCCGGCTGGAGGGCCTACGGGAGCAGGCCCTGCGGGCGGTCGCCCAGGTGCGCTGGCAGCCGGCCTGGGGGCGGCAGCGCATGGCGGACATGCTGCGCGGCCGCGAGGCCTGGTGCCTGTCCCGCCAGCGGGTCTGGGGCGTGCCGATCCCGGTGCTGCACTGCACCGGCTGCGGCGAGCCGCTGCTGCTTCCGGAGGTCTTCGCCCGCATCGCCGCGCTCGTCCGGGCCGAGGGGGCGGATGCGTGGTGGGAACGGCCGGCCGAGGACTTCCTGCCGCCCGGTGTGCTCTGTCCCCGCTGCGGGGGGGCGGCCGTGCGCAAGGACGGGGACATCCTGGACGTGTGGTTCGACAGCGGCTGCACGCACGCGGCGGTCCTGGCCCAGGACCCGGCGCTGGCCTGGCCCGCCGACCTCTATCTGGAGGGGCCGGATCAGTTCCGCGGCTGGTTTCAGAGTTCGCTGCTCACGGCGGTGGCGACGCGCGGCGAGGCCCCCTATCGCGGCGTGCTCTGCCACGGCTGGGTGCTGGACGGCCAGGGCCGGGCCATGCACAAGTCCCTGGGCAACGTCATCGATCCGGCGGACCTCCTGCGGCAATGGGGCGTGGACATCCTGCGTCTCTGGGTGGCCAGCGTCGATTACACCGCGGACGTGCGGGTCAGCCAGGACATCCTCGCCCAGGTCGGCGAGGTCTACCGCAAGATCCGCAACACCCTGCGCTTCCTGTTGGGGAACCTGAACGGCTTCGTGCCCGCGGCGGAGCCGGACTACGCCGGCCTGCCCGAGCGGGACCTGTGGCTGGTGGCCCGGCTGGGCGCCTGCATGCGCCAGGCCCGCGCGGCGTACCTGGAGTCTCGCTTCAACGCCGTCTACCACCTGGTGACGGACCTCTGCGTCCAGGACCTCTCCAGCTTCTACCTGGACGTGGCGAAGGACCGCCTGTACTGCGCCGCGCCGGAGGCCCCCGAGCGCCGCGGGGCGCAGGTGGCGCTGTATGCGGCGGCGCGGGGGCTGTTGGCGATGATCGCGCCGATCCTGCCGCACACGGCCGACGAGGCCTGGGCCCACCTGCCCAAGCGCCCTGGGGACCCCGACTCGGTGCACCTGCTGCTGTGGGAGGGGCAGGAACCGCCGGAGGCCCTCCCGGGTTGGGGCGAGGAGGCCCAGCGGCGCTGGGAGTCGCTGCTGCGCCTGCGGGAGTCCGTGGCGCGGGCCGTGGAGCCGGAGATCGCCGCCGGGCGGCTCGGCAAGGCGGCCCAGGCCGCCGTCCACGCTGGCGTGACCGAGGCCGACCTGGGGTTGCTGCAGCCGCTCGCGGCGGAGTTGCCCGACCTGCTCCTGGTGGCCGGGGTGCAGTTGGGGGTGGGGGAGGGCGTGCGCGTGGAGGCGACGGCCGAGCCGCGCTGCCCGCGCTGCTGGCGCCACCGCCCGGCCGC
>DAHWHV010000141.1 GCA_027335545.1 Clostridia bacterium | reverse complement strand
TTACCTGTACGACCCAGCCACGGCAGAGAGCGCGCCGGTGCCGGTCGACCTTCGCAGCCAGCGGACGCAGCGCTCCCGCCGGTTCGTGGACGCCGGGCGGTTCCTCGATGGGGTCGACCTCCACCCCAAGGGGCACGCGCTCCTGATCACGACGCGCGGCCGCGCCTTCGCCTTCGGCAACTGGGAGGGGCCCGTCCTGCCCGCCGGCGAGGCCCAGGGGGTGCGCTACCGCCTGGCGCGGTGGTTGCCCGACGGGGAGCGGATGGTCGCCATCGCCGACGCGGGTGGCGAGGAGGCTCTGGAGGTGCACCGGATGCCGCTGCCCGCGGCGGGGTTCACCCCGGAGCCGGGATTCGCCGGTCCCCCCGTGCGCCGCCTGGAGGCGCTGGCCCTCGGGCGCGCGGTGGACTTGGTGGTGGCGCCGGTCGGCGACCGGCTGGCCATCGCCAACCACCGTAACGAGCTGATCGTGGTGGACCTGCAGGCCGAGGTGGCGACGATCGTGGAGCGCAACGCCTTTGGTCGCGTGGTCGGCATGGCGTGGTCCCCCGACGGTGCCTGGCTCTGCTACGCCGCCCCGCTCTCGCGCAAGACGACGGCGCTGCGGCTCTGGCGCATGCCCGCGGAAGGGGAGCGGCAGGAGCCGGTCACCATCACGCAGCCCGTGCTACACGACGTCTCGCCGGCCTTCGATCCGGAGGGGAAGTACCTGTACTTTCTCTCCTACCGGACGTTCAACCCCGTCTACGACAGCCTGCAGTTCGACCTGGGCTTCCCCCGGGGCGTCAAGCCCTTTCTCATCACCCTGCGCGCCGACGCGAACTCGCCGTTCCTGCCGGTGCCCCGCCCGCTGGTGGAGGATGGAAAGGGTGGCCCCGAGGAGCCCAGGGAGGGCGGCGATGGAGCCCCGGCGGGCGAGGTCGATGCCCCCTCGGACGACGGCTCCGGGCGCGGCCGGCCCCGGCTGGAGGCCGGAGAGCGGGGCGCGCCGCCCCCCGTGCGCATCGACCTGGAGGGTATCGCCGAGCGTGTGGTGGCCTTCCCGGTGCCCGAGGGGCGCTACCGTCACATCGCCGGGGTGCGCGGCAAGGCCCTCTTCACGGTCTGGCCGGTGGAGGGGAGCCTCGGCGGGCCTGGCGGGCCGGGGGGCCCGCGCGACCAGGGATCGCTGGAATCCTACGACCTCAAGGAGTTGCGCCAGGAGACCGCTGCCGGCGGCGTCTCGGACTTCTGGCTCTCCCTGGACGCCCGCACCCTGGCCTATCGCTCGGGCGAGCGCCTGCGCGTGCTGGTCGCGGGCCGGAAGCCGGAGCGGCGGGAGGACGAGGATGCAGGTCGGGCCAGCGGCTGGGTCCAGCTGGGGCGCGTCAAAGTCGCTGTGGAACCCGGGCGGGAGTGGGCGCAGATGCTGCGTGAGGCGTGGCGTCTGCAGCGGGACAACTTCTGGACGGCCGACATGTCGGGCGTCGACTGGGACCTGGTCTGGGAGCGGTACAGCCGCCTGCTGCCGCGCATCGCCACGCGCGGCGAACTCTCTGACCTGCTGTGGGAGATGCAGGGGGAGCTGGGCACCTCGCACGCCTACGAGATGGGCGGCGACTACCGCCACGGGCCGGGATACGGCCAGGGCTTTCTCGGCGCCGACCTGGTATGGGACGCCGAAGCTGGCGGGTACCGGGTGGCGCGGCTCGCGCGCGGGGACGGCTGGGCGGACGGCCAGGGGTCGCCCCTGCGCGCGCCCGGTGTGCGCGTGGGGGAGGGCCATGTGCTCGTCGCCGTGGACGGCCGGCCGGTCAGCGAAGGTGTGCCGGTGGGGGAGCTGCTGGTCGGCAAGGGCGGGCTGGAGGTGGCCCTGACCGTGGCCAAGCCGGGGGAGGCTGAGGGCGTTGCGGATGACGCCCCGGGCAGCCGGGGTGGCGCCGTGGACGGCGGTCAGGCCATCTCCGCCACCCCGAGTGCCTCCGGGGCCCCCGCCGCCCCCGGAAGGGAGGCCGCCGCGGGCGATGGGCAGGCAGGGGGCCTTGCTCCCGCCTCGGTGGAGGGCGCTGGCGGTCGCGTCCTCGGCCTACCGGTGGCGGAGGGCGCTGGCGGTCGCGTCCCCGGCCTACCGGTGGTGGAGGGCGCTGGCGGTCGCGTCCTCGGCTTACCGGTGGCGGAGGGCGCGAACGGCGCGGGCGCCGGCGCTCCGGTGCCCCCGGAGGGTGTGGCGGGCGCGCGCCCGCTCACCGGCGCCCCCGCGGTGGCCAGCGGGGGCGGGCGCCGGCTGCGGACCGTAGTGGTCAAGACCTTGCAGAGCGAGCGCGCCGCGCGCTACCGCGACTGGGTGGAGGCCAACCGCACCTTCGTACACGCCGAGAGCGGCGGGCGCATCGGCTACATCCACATCCCGGACATGGGGCCCCGCGGGTATGCCGAGTTCCACCGCGCCTGGCTGACCGAAGCCGAGCGCACCGGGCTCGTGGTCGACGTGCGCCACAACGGCGGCGGCCACGTGTCGCAACTGATCCTGGAGAAGTTGGCACGCCGCCCGATCGGCTACGATGTGCCGCGCTGGGGGCAGCCCGAGCCCTACCCCGCCGAGGCGGTGGCCGGTCCGTTGGTCGCGCTCTGCGACGAGCTGGCGGGATCGGACGGCGACATCTTCAGCCACTGCTTCAAGCTGATGCGCCTCGGCCCCCTGGTCGGCAAGCGCACCTGGGGCGGCGTGATCGGTATTTCGGTCCGCCACGCGCTGGTTGACGGCACGCACACGAGCCAGCCCGAGTATTCCTTCTGGTTTCAGGATGTGGGTTGGGGCGTGGAGAACTACGGTACGGACCCCGACATCCCGGTGGAGAACCGCCCGCAGGACTACACGCAGGGGCGTGACGCGCAACTGCGGCGCGCGCTGGACGAGGCCCTGTCCTGGCTGGCCGAGCGCCCGCTGGCGGCGCCGGCGTTCGCTGACCGGCCTTCGCGGGCCCTGCCGGTGCTGCCGGGTCGGCGGCGCGGCTGAGGACTGGGTGTGGCCACCAGGCGCCGGGCCGGTGCCGCCGGGAGCGCCGCGGGGCCTTCGCTGCAGGCGCCAGGCTTCGTCCGCTGGTGCCCTCCATGAGGCGCCGTCCCGAACGCGCCGACGGCGAAGCCGACGCCGGGGTGCCTCCCCCGAACCGTGGAAGGTCGGATGCGAACCCGCCTGGTGGGGGGTGGTTTGCGCGAACCGGCCCGCCTGCCGCCTGGCACGCGGACTCGGTGCCAGAAGCGGGCCCCGGCCTGCCGGCCGGTCCTGCGGCAGGGGCGGCACGAACGGCGGTTGTCCGGCCTTGTCAGGTAAAACGGGCAGCTGTTGACACCACGGTGCCCGGGTGATGGTTGGTGTCGGATCGGGCCTGGCGGGCGCGACCGCGCGGGATGGCTCAGAAGCCTGTTCTGTCCGGCCTGGCGTCTCCGGCTGGGCTCCCTGCCGCACAGCGCTCAACCGGCCCCCCTGCGGCAACCGCGGCCCGAAGCGTCTGGAGCGCCGGGCGCGGCGGGCAACACCCGTCGTCGCCGCTCCTACCCGCCGGCCTCCGCCGCGTAGGCGATCGGGTCGGCCATCCCCGCCTCCGCGAATCCCTTGAGCCGCAGTTGGCAGGCGTCGCAGCGCCCACACGCCGGCCGCTGCCCCAGGTAGCAGCTGAGCGTGCGGTGGAGGGGCGCGCCCAGGGAGGCCCCAAGCCGGACGATGTCCGCCTTGGTCATGTGGGCCAGCGGGGCCTGCACGCGGACGCCGGCCTTTGTGCCCAGCCGCGCCGCCTGCTCGAAGGCGGCGATGAATGCCGGGCGGCAGTCGGGATAGCCGGAGTAGTCCAGCGCGTTGACGCCGATGAAGAGATCCCCGGCGCCCACCGGCTCGGCCACGGCCGTCGCCAGTGCCAGGAAGACGAGGTTGCGCGCCGGCACGTAGGTAATCGGGATGCCGCGGGCCATCTCCTCCGCCGCCCGGTCAAGCGGAACCGGGGCGTCGCCGGTCAGGGCCGAGCCGGAGAAGACCCGCCCGAGGTCGAGGATGCGGTGCCGCGAGGGGGGCACCCCCAAGGCGGCTGCCACGGCGCGCGCCGACTCCAGTTCCAGCCGGTGGCGCTGCCCGTAGTCGAACGAAAGCGGCCAGGTCTCCAGGCCCTCCCGCTGCGCGACCGCCAGACACACCGCGGAGTCCATGCCGCCCGACAAGAGGACCACGGCCCGCTTTGCCACCGACCACCGCTCCTCGGATCGACCTTGCGGCCGAATCTTCGCCGCGCTCGCGCCCGCTCGTCGGAGGGGGGGTGCGCCGCCCGGGCGACTCCCGCAGCGCCCGGGCGGCGCACCGGCCAGCGCCGGCACCGAGCCGACCGCCGCGCCGCGGCCGGACCACATACCGCGGGGCGGCCCGCCCCCGCCTACACCCCGCGCCTGTTGCCCCAGAGCAGCACGTGCAACTGAGGCAGGACGCGCACGTCCTGCATGCCCCCGTCGGACAGCGCGCGGCCGGCCAGCCAGCGCAGGCGCCCCAGGAGTGTCGCCGCGTCATCCGCCCCCACCCGGTTGCCAACCTGCAGGCAAAGGGGCACCGTGGGATGGCGCCCGTGTACCTCCTGTGCGTACGCATAGTCGTCCGCGTCGAAGACGACCACCTTCAGCTCAGGGAAGCGTGCGGCGGCGAGGGTGGTGCCCAGGGCTTCCCAGTCCGGCGGCATCCCCGAACTGGGGCCCTTGGGAGACACCGTGACGCTGTCCACGGCGGCCAGCCAGGCCGGCGCCCGGCTGCCCTGCGTCTCGACGTGCACCCAGAAGCCGTCCGCGTGGAGCAGGGCCACCAGCGGGCCGCAGTCGTGCAACGCGGGATTGCCCCCGGTGAGCGTCACGGCACGGCAGGACGGGTCGAGGGCGCCGAGCCGCGCCCGGATGGCGGCGGGGGCCAGCCGTGCTACCGGAGCCATCTCGCCAGGGCGCCAAGCGTACGTCGTGTCGCACCAGGAGCAGGCCCAGTCGCAGCCGGCGAGCCGCACGAACAGCACCTTGCGGCCGATGGTCCGACCCTCGCCCTGCAGGGTCGGACCGAAGACCTCGATCACGGGGAGCGTGCCGCGTGTGCGGCCGTCCACGGGCCCGGCGGGATCAGCGGCCGTCATGTCGCCCCCCGCCCCTCCGGGAAGCCCGCGCCCGGGCGATCAGCCGGGCGGCCCCCCAACACCCGGCGCGGCAGCCCAGGCTGGAGCCTTGGGGAGGAGGCCCGTGGCCGCCCCGTGGACCCTCGCGCCCCGGCGGAGCATCCGGGAGTGGGTACAGCATCCGCGGGGCCCGCCACCCTCGGGCGCCTGGCCCGGTCCGCCGGCGACATCCCCCGAGGGCTCAGAGGGACTCCTCCCTCCAGCCGCTGGCGCCAGCCGCGGGATCTGCTGACGGCGTGTAGACAATCTCGTTGCGGGGACTCTCGCGCACGGTGATCCCCGTGAGGCGTGGATGGTGCGGCAGCGCGTCGAGCACGCGCTGGATCCGCTCGGCCAGCACGACGGCCACCCGTTCCGTGGTGGGGCGGTGCCCGTCGGCGGTGATCTCCGGGTCGTCGTCGAGATTGGTGTGGTCCAGCGCCTTGAAGACGTCCTTCACCGCGGCGAAGTCCACCACCATGTCCTCGTGCAGCCGCTGGGCCGTCACCACCGCCTCAAACGACCAGTTGTGGCCGTGCAGGCGCGCGCACGGGCCCGGATAGCCGGCCAGCGAGTGGGCGGCGGGGATGTTGTCCACGCGGATCCGCGCCAGGAAGGGCATGGGGCTATGCTTCCCCCCCAAGGCGCCGGGCGATGGCGATCTCGCCGGCGTAGTCCGAGTAGTCGTCCACCGGCGTCTCCAGGATGGTGGGCAACCCCCGCAGGAACGGGTGCGTGCGGACCGCCCGCAGCCCCGCCTCGCCGATCTCGCCCTGGCCCAGGCATGCGTGGCGGTCCCGGTGCGAGCCCAGGGCAAAGCGGCTGTCATTGAGGTGCAGCGCCTGGATGCGCCCGCGCCCCACCGCGTCGCCGAACGCGGCGAGCATGCGGTCGATGCCCTCGTGCGTACGGATGTCCCAGCCGGCGGCAAACAGGTGGCACGTGTCAAGACACACGCCGAGCCGCGGGGGGTCGCCCGCCCCCCGGATGATGCGCGCCAACTGCCCTGGCTCCGCGCCGAGTTCCCCGGTTTGCCCTGCCATGCCCTCCAGGCAGAGCAGGGTCTCACCGTCACCGGCGGCCTCCAGAGCGCGCTTGACGCCCTCGGCGACGCGTGCCAGGCCCGCCTCGGCGTCGGCGGCGTGCCCCGGGTGCAGGACGATGGCGTGGGCCCCGAAGGCAGCGCAACGCTGCAGGTCCTCGCCGACGACACGCACGCCGAACTCCCAGATAGCGCGTTCCGACCCCAGGTTGATGGTGTAAGGGAGGTGACCCACCGGCGCGGCCAAGCCCAACTCCTGCCGCAGCACGCGCCACTCGGCGATCTCCTCGGCGCTGATCACGCGCCGGGCCCCGCCGCGCGGGTTGCGCGTATGGAAGCCGAAGGTGTCCGCGCCGATGGACGCCGCGAGCCGGGCCGCCGCGGGCAGACCCTTGCTTATGGTGAGATGGGCACCGAGGGGCAAGTCCACACCTCCAGAGGGCCTAGCCGGTAACCGCGTTCCGCCGGGCACCAGGGGGAGCGCCCGTGCCCGCCGGGCGCTGCGGGGCGGGCGTCGCCGCTCCGCTCCGCGAACCGCTGCCGGATCCTGGTGATACAATAGCACGACTTGTTCCCGGTCGCCCGCCCCCGCGGGACGCCGGCACGGCTGGAGGGACTCTGGTGGCGGATCGCCGGACCTTGCTGGAGGCCGTGATCCGGATGGGCAAGCACATGCCGCAGAATCCGGACATGGCCTTCTTTCTCGGGTTTCTGGCCGGCAACCTCGACCGGCTGCATTTCGTACGCTCTCTGGAGGGGGCGCCCGTGGCCATCCACCTGTCGGCGGGCCGCCGGCACATCTGGCCCGGGCCGATGTTCGACGCCAAGGTGCGCCAGGTTCCGGTCCCCATGCCCGGGATGCTCGTTTCGGCCTTGGTGGAGAACGATGACCCCATCTGCGTCCACGTCGCGCTCGACGATCCGCTCGAGGCGGCCTTCTTTGAGCCGCTCACGGTGGACTCGTACGATGACGTGCGGCCGGGGCGGCAGGACACCCTGCGGGAGCGGGTGAGCGACCTGCACCACCGCATCGACCAGGCCCTGGACATCTACCGCGAGTGCCGGCAACTGCTGGAGGCCAACGAAGGGGAGGACGAGAAACACCTGCGCTTCTTTCTCGGCGTGGCGCAGGACGAGATCGAGGGCCTCAGCCACCAACTCAAGCACCTGAACGTCCGGCTGCGGGAGCGGGACACCCGGGAGTCGCGGCCCGAGGGCTGATTCGTGGTCCCTGCACCGCCCCGGCCGCCTGGGCCTAGCGGCCGGGGAAGTACCCGGGGCCATATGCGCCGCCAGGCGGGCGCAATCGCTTCGCCGCGCCCTCGCGGCGGGACGCGCCGGCTGGGGGGAGCGCGGTGGCGGGCTCGCCAGGGCGGTCCCCCGGCGACCCGCCGCCCAGGCCCTCGGCTGAGTTTGGGGTGGACGCCGGCAAAGAGAGCGAGGGGCCGCCCTCCGGAGGCGCGGAGTGATCGGGGCCGCGCCCCCCAGTGCCCGCTGTCCCCCACGCGGCGGCGGACGACGGAGGACACCGGGGTTGCGAGCGCGGGGCCGCATTCGGCGACCCGGCGGGAGGCGCCGACTGCGGCGGGCCCTGCGGGTGGACGTGGCCGGGGCACCTGGGCGGCCGCGCGGCCCGATCCGCCGGTTCCCCCCCGGCTCGCGGGCCGCGCGGCCGCAGAGACATGGGCCCCGGGACCCCCCCTGAGCAGGGGGCGAGGAGGCTTCCCTTGCGCGCCCATTCCGCCTCGGCGGCCGCCTCAGCGCTGGCCCAGGGCCTGCAGGAGCAGGGCGGTAACGCCCGCGGCGATCAGGGGACCCGTCGGCACGCCGCCCAGGAAGATCGTGCCCAGCACGGAGCCCACGATCAATCCCACCAGGGCAGCGGGATAGCTCTGCAGGAAGTGCACGCCCCCCCTGCCCAGATAGGCGGCCGCCGCCGCGATGGCCAGGCCCACCAGCCCCGACGGGCGGAGGAGTTCTCTGGCGAAGGCGCGCAGCGAGAGGCGGTCACCTGCGACCGGCGCCAGCAGGCTGATCACCAGCAGGAAGATGCCCAGAGCCGTGCCCCGCTCGTCGAGCCAGCGGATCGCCGTCTGCAGGCCGAAGATCCGCAGCAGGGCCAGGCTCACGGCCGCCGCCGTGATGAGCCCGTTGCGGCCGACCAGGCCTAGCCCGGCGCAGATGCCGAGGATGATCAGGGCGTCCAGCGGCCTCCCCCCCGATCCCCAGCGCTTCCTATGACGCCGTTGCCGTGTCTAACCCGGCCCGGTTCGCCGGGGCCCCCTGGGCCGGATCCGGCGTCGCCGCCGCCGCGCGCGGCGCATACCCTGCACGCGCGTCGGGCGGCCCGGCTGGCCGCGCGGGCGGGGGGGGCGTGCGGGGTGAAGGGGGCGTCCGCGGATCCGAGGGCGCCGGGGGTATGGGGGAGGGTATGCCCGTTCCCCGTGCTGGGCAGGACGGCGCCGCCGCGCGAGCGCGGCGTGACCATGGTGATCGATAAGGGCCTGGGGCTGGCGGCCACCGCCGACCTGCTGGAGGTGGCCGGACCCTACGTGGACCTCTTGAAACTGGCTTTCGGCACCAGCGCGCTCTACAGCGAGAACGCGCTGCGCCGCAAGCTGGAGTTGACGCGGGGCGCGGGCGTCGCGTGCTACCCGGGGGGCACCGCGTTGGAGGTGGCCGTGGTCCAGGGCAAGGGCCGCGAGTTCATCGACCGCGTCGCCGACCTCGGCTTCCCCTTGCTGGAGGTGTCCGACGGCACCATCCAGATGTCGATGCACACGCGTGGGATGCTGATCGACTGCGCCCGGGCTCGGGGGTTGCGCGTCGTGAGCGAGGTGGGCAAGAAGCACCCGGCGGACCGCGTGCCGCGCAGCAACATCCGCGAACAGATCCGCTGGGACCTGGAGCGCGGTGCCTGGAAGGTGATCGTCGAGGGCCGGGAGTCCGGCAAGGGGGTGGTGATCTACCGTGAGGACGGCTCCATCGACGAGGACGAGATGGAAGGCATCGCCGGGGCGGTGGCCGACGTCAACCAGCTCATCTGGGAGGCGCCGCTCAAGAACCAGCAACAGGACCTGATCCTCCGCTTTGGCACGAACGTCAACCTCGGCAACGTCCACCCCGAGGAGGCCCTGTCGGTGGAGGCCCTGCGTGTCGGGCTGCGCGGCGACACCCTGCGTGCGGCCATCCTCTCCAACGCCATCCCGGGCGGCAACCGCGTGGACGAGGCTGGCGCGTGAGGGGGGCGCCCCGGGGCCGCCTCGTGCCGCGCGGGTGTTCGCCAGCGGTGCGGGTGGCGGGGAGGCCGCTCCACAGGGGGCGGAGGGCGCGGCGCACACCCCGCCCACGGGGCGACCGTCAGCGGGCGGGCCGACCCACGGCGCGTGGCGGCGACGGCCAGCGGGCGTGAGCGGCGTCGGCGGCAGCCCGTCGTGGGCCCGCGTGGGTCAGCGGGCATGCGCGCTCCGAGCGACGCCGGGGGTGTTCCTCCCGCTCAGGGGGCGCCCGTCGGTCGGCAAGGGGGGGCGCGCGACGGGCGCCAGGCCCGCGCTCTCCGCACGGCTGCCCGCCACGGTGCCCTGCCCGCCGCGCGGGGGCAACCGGCGTGCGCCGGCCCGTCTCTGGGGGAGGACACCCCGATCGTTCGCCCGGCCGCCCGCGGCGGC